>CALCXL010000803.1 GCA_937907595.1 uncultured Pseudomonadota bacterium | reverse complement strand
GCTCAGCCGCTCAGTGACTCCGCTCCTCGCCCACCGCGGCGCGGCGGTCGCGTGCGCCTTCGGCCGTGGAGATCGTGTCCTTGCCCCAGGGCCCCTGCTCCAGGGTGCCGGTCGGCAGCTCGCCCTCGACGTAGAGGCGGGAGCCGCTGGAGAGCGTGAGGGGGTTGCCGCGCCAGCTCACCCGGCGCTTGAAGGGCGCGCCGGCCCAGAGCACCACGTGCATCACGTCGCGCAAGGGGAACAAGAGCAGGGCGCGGCCCAGGTGCTTGCGGCCCACCAGCTGCAGCCACTGCACCGCATCCCGCAGCAGCGTGAGCCCGATGGCCCAGGTCAGGCCCAGCCAGAGGTTCACGCCGAACAGCGGGGCGGCGAGCCCGACCACCATGGGGATCGACAGGAACTCCAGGAGCCACGTGTGCGGGGCCGCGCGCAGTCGCATGGCCCCCCAGCGCAGGTGCCGCTGGTACATGGACAGCACGGAGTGCTCGCTGATGACGTTGACCACCGGCGTGGGGCAGATCCGCACGCGGTAGCCCGCGCGCTGGAACATGCGGCCCATGACGAAGTCCTCCGCCAGCACGTGGGCCACGGACTCGAAGCCGCCCAGGCGCTCGAAGACCGATCGGCGGAAGAGCATGGACTTGCCCACGACGCAGGCTTCGTTCATCAGCTCGTTCGGGGTGGCGATGCCCGCCGCCACGAAGGACGACAGCTGCATGGCTTCCAGGGTCGCGCCCAGGGAGCCGTCCCCTTGCACGGTCACCAGGTTGGTCACCAGGGCGATGCCCGGCTCCGCCAGGGCGGTGGTCATCTCCCGGACGTAGTGGGGCGGCACGGCGACGTTGCTGTCGCTGATCAGCATCACGTCGTGGCGGATGGCGGGCAGCATGGCGCGCAGGTTGCGCACCTTGGGGTTCATGCCGCGCCGGCTGTTGTGGATCACCAGCTTGCTGCGGATGTGCGGGTACTTCGCCTGCAGGCGATGCACGACCTCGATCGCCGGGTCCGCGTCGCCCTGCACGCCGAAGATCAGCTCGTAGGAGGGGTGGTCCTGGTGGAAGAAGGTGTCGAGGTTGCCCTCGAGGTCCGGGTCCACGCCGCACAGCGGCTTCATCACGCTGACCGGAGGGGTCGGCGCGGGGGCCAGCTTGCGGTTGCGGATCTTCCAGATCGCCCAGATCCCAGCGAGGGTCCAAGACGTGTTGAAAATCAGCAGAAACGCGTAGAAGAAGTCCATCCGCGATCGATTCAACCAGCAGCAGCGTTGTGCGTTTCTTCCCGTCCCCCCCCACCAGGGCGACGGTGCGGAGGCTGTATATTCGTCGCCGCACGCCTTGTCACCCCAAAAAGACCGGCAGAACCGCGAGGTTCCGCTGTCGGTGGGGGCCCGGACCTGCCACCTTGCCCCCCCGGCGCGCCCTCGCGGGTCGTCGACACCGACTGGAGGACCCGCCATGCAGAGCCGCCGCCGCGCCTTCGGCCTCGCCGTTGCGACGTTCCTGCTGGGCGGCTGCGTCGTGGAGGCGCCCCCTCCGGTCTTCGATACGACCCCCCGCGTGCAGGTGGTCGTCGTGGCTCCGGCCCCCGCCGCGCTGGAACGGACGCTCCTCTCCACCGCGGAGCCGGCCCGGGACGCCGTGCTCAGCCCCATGCGCCCCGGCCGCGTCGTCCGCCGCGCGGCTCCACCGGGCGAGTGGGTGAAGGCGGGCGCCCCGGTGCTGGTGCTGGACTCGGGGGAGGCGACGGCGAACCTGGCCCTGGCCGAGGCAGCGGTGCTGGAGGCCGACGCCGTCCTGGGGGAGGCGGAGCGGCAGCAGGCGCGCTCCGAGGCGATGGGCGACGGCACCTCCCAGGCACAACGGGACGCCGCGGGCACCGCGCTGGCCCGAGCCCAGGCCTCGCGGGCCGCGGCGAAGGCCCAGCGCGAGCTCGCGTCCGTGTACCTGGCCCAGTTGACGGTGCGCGCGCCCTTCGATGGGCAGGTCGCCTGGTTGGAGCCCCAGGTGGGTGAGGCGGTGCCCGCGGGGGCGCCCGTGGCCCGCGTCGTCGACCCCTCGTCGCTGCGTGTGGTGGTCGGCCTGCTGGAGGACGAGGTCCTGCTGGCCCGTGAGGGGGGAGCCTCCTTCACGGTGAGGGCAGGGGCCACGTCCGTGCCGGCCACCCTGGTGAGCGTGGCGCCCGCGGCCAGCCCCCGATCCCGGGACTGGGCGGCGGAGCTTCAGGTGGAGGGCACACCCTTCCCCCTCGGGGTGCCTGTGGAGGTCACCCTGGCCCTGCCCGCCGCCTCCGACGCGGGCCTGCTGCCGCCCCGGGCCGTCTCCGAGTCCGCGGTCTGGGTCTTCGACGGCAGCACCGTGAGCCGGCGCCCCGTGGACGTGGTAGCCGAGCACCGCGCCGGGCTGCTGGTGCGCGGCGTCGCGGTGGGGGAGCGGGTCGTCCTCTACGCGGCGGCCGATCTGCACGACGGGGAAGCCGCGGTCCTGCTCCAGGCTCCCTGAGGACCCGTCCGCCGACAGCCTCGGCAAAGCCCGCGCCGCCTACAGGCTCCCCATCGCCTCCAGGAGGTCGATCGCGGCCAGGTCCCGGGCGGTGCGCTCCCGGATGCGCGCCAGCCGGGCCGCAGCGGTGGAGAGCCGGGCCCCCTGCACCTCGAACAGCGTGCCCGCCCCGGCCTCCAGCCCCCGCGAGGCCAGCTCCAGGTCTTCCTCGGCCAGGGCGACCTCCGCCTCGACCGCCTCGACGGCAATCCCGGCTCGCTGCAGGCGGTGCCAGGCCAGCCGCACGTCCTGGCGCGCGTCGCGCCCGCGCAGGTCCCGCTCCAGCCGAGCCGCTCCCGCCTGTGCCTTCCGCTGTTGGCTCCGGGCGATCCGGAGGCCGCCGTCGAACAGGTCCCAGTTCAGCTGAAGCCCGACCCCCGCCTGGGCCGGCGCCGGGTTGAAGAGCGTCGGGTTGAGGTTGAACCGGGCCTGGAACGCCAGGTCCAGCGTCGGGGCCCAGGCCAGGTCTTCGGCCGCGCGCTGCTTGCGGAGGGCTTGCCAGCGCTGGTCCGCCGCGAGCAGGTCCGGGCGCCGAGCGAGGGCCGTCGCGAGGGCTTCCTCGAGGCTCGTCGGGACCTGCGGCGTGGGCGGCGCCTGCAGATCGGTCGGCGGTTCCTCGCCGAACAGGGTGCTCCAGGCGGCCTCGGCTTCCGCGACGGCGTCGGTGGCGGCCAACAGCTCGCGGCTGGCCCGAGAGACCCCCAGGCGGCCCTGAAGCCCCGCCCGCCGGCCCTCCAGGCCCGCCGCGATCCTGCGATCGGCCAGGGCTGCCTGCGCCTCCGCCAGCTCCAGGTTGGTCTGGGCCACCTCCTCCCCCGCGCGCGCGGCAACCAGACCCCAGTACGCGCGGGCCACGGCGGCCCGAAGCCCCTGCCGCACCTGGGCTTCGTCGGCCTGGGCCGCCCTCCAGGCGCGGCTGGCGGCCTGCACCGCCGGGACCAGCGCCGCTCGGAGCAGGGGCTGGGTCACGGTCAGGCTGCCCCCGAGCGCCTCCCGGGTCTGCAGGGGCGGAACCGTCAGCGAGGGGTCGATGCCCACGAGCAGCTCCTCGGGGACCGCGATCTCCCGGTCGTTGAACGCCGCCGTCCACTGCGTCGAGACCCGGGCCAGCTGCATCGATGCCGCCTCCAGGCGCAGCGTCCCCGCCTCCCGGGTGCGCGCCTGCGCCTGCCGGAGCTCCAGGCTCTCCGCCTCCGCCGACGCCCAGGCCGCCTCCAGGCTGCCCTGCGCCGCGGCCGGCTTCGGCAGCGCCAGGGCCAGGAGCAGGGCGACGAGCGGGGCGGGGGAGGGGGACG
This sequence comes from uncultured Pseudomonadota bacterium, assembly GCA_937907595.1. Lineage (GTDB taxonomy): Bacteria > Myxococcota_A > UBA796 > UBA9615 > UBA9615 > CALCXL01. The sequence goes on along the minus strand of CALCXL010000803.1, from coordinate 10,382 downwards.
ACATCGCGCGGCATTCTGGCAGCCGCGCCCCCTCCGGACCAGCGGCGGGGGCCCCCGAACGCCACGCCCACCATCTTGACGTGGGGCCGGCGATGCCCTACCTCCCCCACCCGTGCGCGCCACTCCCCCGACCTTGCCCTGCGACCAGCTGGTGGCGAGCTACGCCTTCGACCTCCCCGAAGGCGCCATCGCCCAGCGCCCCACCGCCTCCCGCCACGAGGCGCGTCTGCTCGTGCCCGGCGATCCGACCCGCCACGCAGCCATCGCCGACCTGCCCGATCTCCTCGCCCCGGGCGATCTGCTGGTGGTGAACGACACGCGGGTGCTGCCGGTGCGGCTCTTCGCGCGCAAGTCCACCGGGGGCGCGGTGCAGATCCTGCTGCTGGAGCCCCTGGCCCAGGGCGGGTGGTCGGCGATGGTCAAGCCGTCGGCGAAGGTCAAGGCGGGCACCCTGGTGCGCCTGGTCCGGCGCGGGGCGGACGAGGAAGGCCCCCTCCTGCGGATCCGAGCGGCGACGGGGGAGGGGACCCGGGCCGTCGAGGGGGTCGAGCAGGCCATCGACGAGGCCCTCCTGGCCCGCTGGGGGGAGCTGCCCCTGCCGCCCTACATCGATCGAAGTGAGGCGCTGGCCGAGGACGGCGAGCGCTACCAGACGGTCTTCGCCGAGCACGCCGGCGCGGTGGCCGCCCCCACCGCGGGGCTGCACTTCTCCCCCGAGCTGCTCACGCGCTTGCACGCGCGCAGCATCCAGATCGCCCGGGTCACGCTGCACGTGGGACCGGGCACCTTCCAGCCGGTGCGCAGCAACACCCTGGCCGGCCACGCCATGCACGCCGAGTCCTACCGGGTGCCGCTGGAGACGGCGCGGGCGGTGGAAGCCGCGGAGGTCCGGGCGTCCCGGATCGTGGCCGTGGGCACCACGTCGTGCCGCAGCTTGGAGGCCTGGCACCGGGCCGGCCGGCCCACCGACAGCGCCTGGCGCCGCACGAACCTCTTCCTGCACCCCGGTGCCCCCCCCGAGCTCCCGCTCTCGCTCCTCACCAACTTCCACCTGCCCGGCAGCACGCTGCTGATGCTGGTGTCCTCCCTCCTGGGGCGCGAGCGCACGCTGGCCCTCTACGGGGAGGCCCTGGCCGCGGGCTATCGGTTCTACAGCTATGGCGACGCGATGCTCATCCTTTGAGGTCGTCGCCACGGACGACCTCGCGCGGCGGGGGCGGCTCACGCTGCCCCACGGCGTCGTGCAGACCCCGGCCTTCATGCCCGTCGGCACCTACGGCGCGGTGCGCTGCGTGGATCCCCAGGACATCGCCGACGTGGGCTCGGACATCCTGCTCACCAACACCTTCCACCTGGTCTGCAACCCGGGGGCCGAGCAGGTCAAGGCCCGCGGGGGCCTGCACCGCTGGATGGCCTGGGACAAGCCGATCCTCACCGACAGCGGCGGCTTCCAGGTCTTCTCGCTGAGGCACCGTCGCACCATCACCGACGAGGGCGTGCGCTTCGCCAACCCCCGCAACGGCGACCTGATCGAGCTCACGCCCGAGTCGGCGCTGCAGGCGCAGATCGACTTCGGCGTGGACATCGCCATGCAGCTCGACGAGTGCCCCGCGCTGCCAGGCACCCGGAAAGACATCGCCCGCGCCATGCGGCGGAGCCTGGCCTGGGCCAAACGCAGCCTCGCGGTGCCCCGGGATCCGGTGGCGGGGCCGGCCCTGTTCGGCATCGTGCAGGGGGGGCTGGACGAGGCGCTGAGGCAGGAGAGCATCGACGGTCTGACCGCCCTGGATCTGGACGGTTACGCGCTCGGCGGCCTTTCCGTGGGGGAGAGTTCCCAGGACCTGTACGCTCTGGTACGTTTCGCCGCTCCGCGGCTCCCGGGGGGTCGCCCGCGCTACTTGATGGGCGTTGGTTACCCCGAGGACATCGTGGAGGCGGTGGCAGCAGGGGTCGACATGTTCGACTGCGTGTTGCCCACCCGCAACGCACGAAACGGGAATCTGTTCACCAGCAGGGGCCGCCTCGTCATCAAACACGCCCGCTGGGCGCAAGACGATCGACCCCTGGACGAAGAATGCGATTGCAGCACCTGTCGGCGCTTCAGCCGCGCCTACCTACGGCATCTGTACCGCAACGACGACAGCCAGGCAGCGCGGCTGATGAGCATTCACAACCTCGCCTACTACCAGGGCCTGATGAGCCGCATCCGCTCATCCATCGAGGCCGGCACGCTCCACGAGCTGCTGGCATGGGCCCGGAGCCGGCAGGACGGGAAGTCGCCATCCAACCGCCGAGTGGAGTGATTGCATGCTGGAGCTACTGATCGGAACCGCATGGGCCCAGGACGGGGCCGCTGCCCCCGCGGGCGGCGGCTTCCAGATGGTCATCATGTTCGGCAGCATCATCGCCATCTGGTACTTCCTGGTGATCCGTCCCCAGACGAAGCAGCAGAAGGCCCACGCGGACATGGTGGCCGCCCTCAAGAAGGGCGACGACGTGGTCGCCTCGGGCGGGATCCACGGCCGAGTACACGAAGTGCAGGACGACACGCTGCTGATCGAAGTCAGCAAGGGCGTGCGCCTGAAGATCGACAAGAACAAGGTCGCGCGGCGCTCGGTGGAAGCCGCCGCGAAGACCGACAGCGGGAGCTGACATGGACGGGAACTGGTGGATTCGCGCCGGCACCTCGGCCGCCTTTCTGCTCGCCTCGATCGTCTACCTGGTCTGGACGTTCGGTGGCTGGTCGACAGCCGACGAGATCCAGGCCTGGGAGGCTCGCAAGGCGCAGCTTGAGGCCTCGGTCGAGGTCGCACAGCCTGAGGACAAGGCGGGCGCTCAGCGCACCCTGGACGACCACCTGGCCAAGGCCCCGTTGGAGGCTGATGGTTCGGGCGGCGGCACCCATCCGGACGCGCTGACCCGCGCCCCGGGCTGGGCGAAGTTCTTCCCGGCCCGCAAGATCAGCCTGGGCCTGGATCTCCAGGGCGGCATCGATCTTGAGCTGCAGGTGGACCTGCGCAAGGCCCTGGAAGCGGCGGCCGACCGGGCCAGCACCGACCTGCCCAACATTCTCAAGGACGAGGGCGGCATCGTCGCCACGGGCAAGCGGATGGACGAGTCGGCCAACATCGCCCTCTTCGTCCCGGAGGACAAGGAGAGCGAGGCCCGCTCGATCCTGCAGGAGAACACGTTCGTCTACGTGTACCTGGGCAAGCGCTATGTCGACGACAAGGAGGCCCTGGTCTACACCTTCGACGACACCTACGGGGACAACCTGAAGGCGACGGCGCTGCAGCAGGCCGTGGAGACGATCCGCAACCGGATCGACAAGTTCGGTGTCACCGAGCCCCTGATCCTCACCAAGGGCGAGGACCGCATCACGGTGCAGCTCCCCGGCCTGGACGACCCCCAGCGCGCCATCGACCTGGTGGGCAAGACCGCGCAGCTCGAGTTCCGCATGCTCTACAAGGAGTCGGAGTGGAGCCAGGCCCGCGTGGCCGCGGTGGTCGATGAGGCCATCGCCGCGGCCAGCCTGGGCTCCAACTACAGCGACGAGCAGCTGGCGCGGGCCCTGGCCGGCAAGGTGCCCGACGAGGCGGAGGTCCTCCACAAGAAGGAGTTCGACGAGATCGCCATGGTGCACGTGCGCCGCGAGCCCTACCTGGTTGCCAAGAAGGTCGACATGACCGGCGACCACGTGGACTACGCGTCGGTCTCCCGCGACCAGTTCAACGTGCCCTACGTGCGCATGGAGATGGACGACACCGGCGCGGGCATCTTCGGCAAGCTGTCGGGGGACAACGTCGGCAAGCGCATGGCCATCGTGCTGGACGGCAACGTCAACAGCGCGCCCGTCTTCCAGGAGCGCATCCCCAACGGCGTGGCCTCCATCACCATGGGCGACGCCGACTCCGCGCGGACGTTCCAGCAGGCCAACGACCTGGTGATCGTCCTGCGGGCCGGCGCGCTGCCTGCCCCCATCGAGATCCTGCACAACCGGACGGTCGGCAAGACCCTGGGCGACGACTCCATCCGCGCGGGCTCCTACTCGGCGGCCGCGGCGGCCCTGCTCGTGCTGATCTTCATGCTGGTCTACTACCGCGCATCCGGGCTGGTGGCGGACCTGGCCGTGGGCCTCAACGTGCTGTTCCTGCTGGCGATCCTCGCCGGCTTCGGAGCCACGCTGACCCTGCCGGGCATCGCGGGCATCATCCTGACCATCGGCATGGCAGTGGACGGCAACGTCATCATCTTCGAGCGGGTGCGGGAAGAGGTGCTCACCGGCAAGTCGGTGCGCGCGTCCATCGGCGCCGGCTACGACAAGGCGACCTGGACCATCCTCGACGCCAACATCACCACGTTCATCACGGCGGCTGTGCTCTTCAGCTACGGCTCGGGCCCCATCAAGGGCTTCGCCGTGACGCTGATGATCGGCATCCTGACCTCGGTGTTCACCTCCCTGGTCGTGACGCGGCTCATCTTCGACTACCTGACGCACGGCCGCGGCGTGAAGAACATCAGCATCGGCCTCCCGCCGAGCGCGGCCTGAGAGGCGACGGACATGCAGATCGTCAAGCCAGGGACAAACCTCGACTTCGTCGGCAAGCGGCGCACCTTCGGCATCGCATCCCTCGTGGCGGTGACCGTGTCGTGGATGCTCGCCATCGGCGGATCCATGGTCGACCTGCCCGTGGGCCCGCGCTACGGCGTGGACTTCGCCGGCGGCACCCAGATCCACGTCAGCCTCGCGGAGGGCCTGGGCATCGAGGACATTCGCAGGGGCCTCTCGGAGATCGGGCTGTCGGGCGACAACGTCCAGGAGTTCGGCGGCTCCGGGCAGGAGTTCCAGATCCGCGTGGAGTCGGTGAACTTCGGCGCCAGCGACTTCTTCGAGTCGGCCAAGGCCAAGCTCCAGTCGGTCTACGGTGAGGGCAAGTGGTCCTCCTTCGAGTGGAACGAGGCGGAGTCGGTCAACATGACCGCGATCTCGGCCGACCCGATGGCCCTGGAGGAGGTTGCCGCGCACCTCCACGCCCTCGACCCCGAGGTGAAGGTCTCCGAGTCCAAGGTGGAGCACAACGGCTTCGTGGTCAGCTACCCCGGCCTGACGGACAAGGTGAAGGCGCAGCTGAGCGGCGCCCTGGGCGGCGACGACAAGTTCGAGGTCCTGGCGGTGGAGATGGTCGGCCCGACGGTCGGCGCGGAGCTGCGGCGCAACGGCCTGCTCTCCATCTTCTTCTCCCTGATCCTCATCCTGGTCTACGTGGCCTTCCGCTTCGACCTGAGCTTCGCGCCCGGCGCGGTCGTGGCTCTGTTCCACGACGTGAGCATCACCATCGGCATCTTCTGCCTGATCGGGCACGAGTTCACGCTGCCGACGGTGGGCGCGCTGTTGACGATCGTCGGCTACTCGCTGAACGACACGATCGTCGTCTACGACCGCATCCGGGAGAACCTGCGCCGCTTCCCGCGCCGGGACATCACCGAGGTCATCAACGTCAGCCTCAACGAGACCCTCAGCCGGACGCTGCTGACCTCGATCACCACGCTGATCGCCGTGACGATGCTCATCGCCTTCGGCGGTCCGATCATCCGCGACTTCGCCCTGGCCCTGGCCATCGGCGTTGTGATCGGCACCTACTCGTCGATCTACGTCGCGTCGCCCATGATCGTGGTGCTGCAGCGCTGGCTGCCGGTGGAGGTTCGCGACGACTCGTCCGAGCTGAAGGCCCGGTCGTCGGCGAACTACGGCGCCCAGATTTGAGCCCTTGGGAGCGGTGAAGGGCGACCGCCCACACGATCCCGTGCGCGCTCCCCGCCTCCTGCGGCGGTGGAGCCTGCGTGAGGCCGAGGGCGCCGCGGACCTCGCGGAGGCTCTCGGTCTGCCCGTCCTCCAGGCGCAGTTGCTGGCCGGTCGCGGGGTGCGCGATCCCGCGCTGGCAAAGCTCTGGGTCTCCGGCGGCCTCCGGGACCTGCCCGACCCCCGCTCCATGGTCGACATGGACGCCGCGGTGCAGCGGATCCTCGCCGCGCTGAGCGCCGGGGAGCGCGTGGCGGTGCACGGCGACTACGACGTCGACGGCACCACCGCCACCGCCCTGCTCGTGGACTTCTTGCGGGACCTGGGCGGGGACGTCGTCTGGTATGCGCCGCACCGGCAGCGCGACGGCTACGGGGTGGCCCTGCACACGGTCGACCGCCTGGCCGAGGGCGGGGCACGCCTGTTGATCACCTGCGACACGGGGGTCTCGGCCCACGCCGCCATCGCGCGGGCGGCTGAGCACGGCATGGACACGGTGGTCTGCGATCACCACCAGCTGCCGCCGGAGCTGCCGCCCTGCTCCGCCATCCTCAACCCCCGCCGCGACGGCGAGGACTCGCCCTTCGCCGAGCTCGCCGCCGTGGGCGTCGCCTTCATGCTGGCGGTGGCGATCCGCTCGACCCTGCGTGAGCAGGGGGCCTTCGCCGATCGCCCCGAGCCGGACCTCCGGGAGACCCTGGACCTGGTCGCCCTGGGCACGGTCGCGGATCTCGCCCCCCTGCGCGGCGTGAACCGGCTGCTGGTCAACGCGGGCCTGCGGGTGCTGGAGCGGCGCCGTCGCCCGGGGCTCGCCGCCCTGCTGCACGTCGCCGGCGTGCAGCCCGATCACCCCCTGGAGGCCAGCCACCTGGGCTTCCGCCTGGGTCCGCGCATCAACGCCGCGGGCCGCCTGGACGAGGCCGCCCGGGCGGTGGAGCTGATGCTGGCCCGGGACCTGGAGACGGCCAGCGAGCGCGCCAACGCGCTGGACGCCTTCAACAGCCAGCGGCAGCAGACCGAGCGCGACATCCTCGACGACGCCCTCAAGCAGGCGCTGGCCCTGCCGGATCTGAAGGAGCGCCGGGGCCTGGTGCTCTGGTCGGATCGATGGCACTCGGGGGTGGTCGGCATCGTCGCGGCGCGCATTGTCTCGACGTTTCACAAGCCTACGCTCGTGATCGCGGTGCGCGACGGCGTGGGCACAGGCAGCGGCCGCACCATCTCCGACGTCGACCTCTACGGCGCCCTCCAGCGCTGCGACTCCCTGATGGAGCGCTGGGGAGGGCATCGCGCCGCCGCCGGGATGACCGTGCGCGAGGACCAGCTCCCGGCCCTGGCCGAGGCCTTCGCGGGCCGAGCCTTCGAGGCCGAGGACGCGGCCTCCTGGACCCCCACGCTGCGCGCCGACGCCGAGCTCCCCCTCGGGGACGCGACGTGGGACACCTGGGACGCGGTGCAGGCGCTGGCCCCCTTCGGCGTGGGCAACCCCGAGCCGCTGTTTGTGGCCCGCGATCTCAAGGCCACCGGCGTGCGGGAGCTGAAAAAGGGCGGCATCCGCATGCTCCTGCGCCAGGGGGACGCGCGGCCCATCCCCGCGGTGGGCTTCGGGCTGGGGCTCCAGGCCCACCAGCTGGTGGGACCCCTGGAGGCGGCCTTCTGCTTGTCGGAGAACCGTTGGCGCGGGGAGCGCAACCTGGAGCTGCGGCTGCGCGATCTCCGACCGCAGGACGGCGGGGCTCACGTCGGTGAAACCCGTTGAACTCTGGTGGGTTACCTTGACCCCTCGCACGACCGCTGGTAGATCTCTTGGGCCCTGCAGCGGGTGTTTGGGGACCCCCTGGAGGTGCGGCAAGTTGCCGCCGACTCAACGGAGCGCGAGGAACCGGTGACCAAGTCGCAGCTGATCGAAGCGGTGGCGGAGCGGGGCGGCCTGACCCGGAAGAAGGCCGAACTCGTCGTCAACACCATCTTCTCCTCGATGGAGCACGCGCTCATCCGCGGTGATCGGATTGAGATCCGCGGGTTCGGCTCCTTCAAGACCAAGCACTACCCGCCGTACACGGGGCGCAACCCCAAGACCGGTGAGCCGATCGAGGTCGCCGCGAAGGTCCTGCCGGTGTTCAAGGTGGGTCGCGAGCTCCGCGAGCGGGTCCACGAAGACGAGTGATCCGGCCTCCGGGCCTTCCCGCCCCACAGGGGGCGAACGCAGAACCTGCGCGGCCCGCTCGCGATCCCTGAGCGGCGGGTCCCTGGAGCCTTCACTGTGATCCGACGAGCGCCCTCGCACGAGCGCAAGACCTACGTCTTGGACTCCAACGTCCTGCTGCACGACCCCAACTCGCTCTTCCACTTCGACGAGCACGAGGTCGTGGTCCCCATCGTCGTGATCGAGGAGATCGATCGCTTCAAGAAGGAGCTGAACGATCTGGGCCGGAACGCCCGGCACTTCAGCCGCCAGTTGGACGAGCTGCGGACCACGGGCGACGAGGACCTGGCCGCGGGCGTGACCTTGGGCGACAACGGCGGCAGCCTGCGCATCGACCTGTGCGAGGACGCCACCGTCGACTGGGCCTGGGCCGATCCGCGCAGCCGCGCCGACAACCTGATCCTCTCGGTCGCCCGGAGCCTCAACGAGAGCGTGGGCAGCGCCGGCGTCGTGATCCTGGTGACGAAGGACACCAACATGCGCATCAAGGCCAACGCCCTGGGGGTGCGGGCCGAGGACTACGAGCACGGCAAGGTCAGCGTCGACGACGCCTACGACGGGCAGGACGAGATGACGGTGGACGCCGCCATCCTGGACGCCCTCTACCGCGACGGCACCGCCACCCTGGACACCGCGGACCGCACCACCAACGAGTGCCTGGTCCTGCGCAACGCCGACCGCCCCAACCAGACGGCCCTCGCCCGGGTGGCCGAGGAGGACGACACGGTGCGCATGGTGCGCCGGGTCAAGGAGGGGGTCTGGGGCATCTTCCCCCGGAACAAGGAGCAGTGCTTCGCCCTGGATCTGCTGCTGGACGACGACCTCAAGCTGGTGACCCTGGTGGGCAAGGCGGGCACGGGCAAGACGTTGCTGGCCATCGCCGCCGGCCTCCTGAAGAGCGCCGATGAGCGGCGCTACCACCGCCTGCTGGTCTCGCGGCCGATCTTTCCCCTCGGGCGGGACATCGGCTACCTGCCGGGCGACGTGGAGGAGAAGCTCAACCCCTGGATGAAGCCGGTCTACGACAACGTCGAGTTCATCCTCGACTCCCGCAACGCCAGCCGGGTGGGCGCCAAGAGCCGCGGGTACCAGGAGCTGATGGAGCAGGGCCTGCTGGAGATCGAGCCGCTCACCTACATCCGCGGTCGGTCGATTCCCCACCAGTACCTCATCATCGACGAGGCCCAGAACCTGACCCCGCACGAGATCAAGACGATCATCACCCGGGCCGGCGACGGCACGAAGGTCGTGCTGACCGGCGACCCCTACCAGATCGACAATCCCTACGTGGACGCGACCTCCAACGGGCTGGTCTACGTGGTGGAGAAGTTCCGCAACTCGGCGATCGCGGGGCACATCACGCTGACCCGCGGCGAGCGCAGCGAGCTGGCCGAGCTCGCCGCGAACCTGCTGTAGGCGGCGGTCGTGGCCCGCGGCTCCCGGCCGAAGCGCCCCTCTGCCAAGGCGGCGGGCGATGGAAACAAGGACCCGCGCGCGGGCGGCCGCAAGGACGCTCGTCCCCCGAAGGATCGCAAGGACACGCGCCCCTCGAACGATCGCAAGGACGCCCGTCCCCCGAGCGACCGCAAGGACGCCCGGTCACCGAAGGACCGCACCGACGGGCGATCGGGCCACGAGCGATCGGGCCGCCGGGACTCGCGCGATGGCCGACCGTCGGGCCGCCCCACCAGCCGGCCGCCCGGCGCGCCCAGCGATCAGCTGGAGGGCCGCAACGTCGTCCTGGCTGCCCTGCAGGCCTCGGAGCGGGTGAAGCTCATCCACGTCGACGCTCGCAGCAAGCCCTCGCCCAAGCTGCAGGAGCTGCTCGAGCTGGCGGCCGAGCGCGGCGCGCGCATCGAGGCCATGCCCCGGTCCGCGTTGGACGCGGTCAGCGTGGCCGGCGTGCACAACGGGGTGATCGCCTGGGCCGAGCCGCTGCCCCGCCCCACCCTCAAGCAGCTGCTCGACAGCCTGGACAGCCACGAGCCCCTGCTCCTGCTGCTGGACGAAGTCCAATACGAGCAGAACCTGGGCGCGATCCTGCGCAGCGCAGCCTGGGCCGGGGTCGACGCCATCATCATCCCCACCCGGCGCGGCGCGGACCTGGGTCCGGTGGTGCAGCGCGTGGCCATGGGCGGAGCCGAGGAGGTGCCCGTGATCCGGGAGGGCCTCATGAGCGCGCTGGCCCAGATCCGTCGGGCGGGCTTCCGCGTGGTGGGGGCCGAAGCCGACGGCACGAAGGCCTGGTGCGACGCGGATCTGACGGGCCCCCTCGCCATCGTCATGGGCGGTGAGGACCGCGGCCTGGGACAGGGCCCGCGCTCGCGCTGCGACGAGGTTCTTTGCATCCCCGGGCGCGCCGGCTCGGTGGTGACC
>CALCXL010000802.1 GCA_937907595.1 uncultured Pseudomonadota bacterium | reverse complement strand
CGGATACATCTTCCGCTGGTCGCTCCCGATCCTCGTGCCCTGCTTCGTGGTGGTCACGTTGGTCTTCTTCTAGGTGAGGTGAGGGACTCATGAGCGACGCAGGAACACGCGACGTCCAGGTCACGGTGCAGGGCGCGGAGGACTACGTTCGCGGCTTCGTCCGCGGCCTCCTCATCGGCGAGCACACCATGTGGTGGCCGATCTTCAACCAGGAGTTTGGCATCCAGGACGAGACGCTCGCGGAGACGCTGAAGGAGTGGGTGGGCCTGTCCGAGCCGATGACCCGCTTCATCGTGCCCGAGGCCGCGGTCCCGATGCTCCGCCACGCGCTCGCCGATCCGCGCAGCGTCGGCATCGCGGTGCGTGAGGTGCGGCCGATCCTGGGCAGCTCCTTCGAGTTCAGCCTGGCGATCTTCAACGAGGCGATCGGCCAGCAGGCCAACGACATCTTCTCCAAGGTGCCGCCGGGGGTGAACATCGTCGGCTTCACGCCGGTGGAGTCGGTCAACCCCGACGCGACGGGCGTGGAGCTGTACAGCCCCGCGCACGACTACTCCCTCAAGGGCAAGGGCAGCGTCAGCGGGCCCTTCCGCGACGTGTTGTACGTGCACGAACAGGCGCGCCGCCTGTCGCAGCAGGTCAAGGAGTCGCGGCTGGCGTTGGAGCTCGGTCCGCCGATCGAGTGAATGAACCGGGGCGCTCGCGCGTCCCAGGTGGGCGACGAGGGCAGTGGGGGTACCGGTTGACCGGTTTGAGGGGCACCGTTACCCTCCGCCGGCTTCGAGGGGCGGCTTGGAACGATGGCGTTCAGCAAAGACATCAAGGTCCGGTTCAGCGACACCGATCCCGCCGGTGTCATGTACTTTCCCCGGTTCCTGGACGTCTTCCACGGCGTCTTCGAGGACTGGTTCGACGAAGACCTGGCCATGCCCTACCGCTGGGTCCTCGAGGACACGCGCATCGGCTTCCCGGCCGTGTCCACCGACTGCGAGTACAGCGCGCCGTTCCGCTTCGGTGAGACGATGGAGGTGACGTTGACCCTCAGCCGCCTGGGCAAGCGCTCCTTCACCTGCACCTACGAAGCCCGCGGCAAGGGCGAGGACGAGGTCCGGGTCTCCGCCAGCATCGTCACGGTGGTGGTGAACCTGGACTCCTTCGAGTCCCACCCCATGCCCGCGCCCCTGCGCAAGGCCCTGGAGCTCCGCGTCGTGCGCGCGGACGAAGCGGGTCGAAAGGTCGCCGGTTGAGCAGCTTCAGCCGGGTGTCCGCCGAGCGCCTCGCGCCCGACCAGGCAAGCAAGCTGGATCGGCTCAAGTACAGCGTCGCCCAGGCGAAGCAGGGGGCGTTCTACGGGGAGCACCTGCGCGGGCACGACGTCACCACCCTGGACGATCTGGCTTCGCTGCCCTTCACGTTCAAGAAGGACCTCAAGAGCAACCACCCCGACCGCTTCCTGGCGGTGTCTCGGGACGACGTGTGGCACTACCACGAGTCCTTCGGCACCACCGGCGACCCGGTGCCGGGCTGGTACACGCTGGACGATCTGGAGTGTGAGGTCGACGTGGTGCAGCGCTGGCTGCGGCACTACGGCCGCGGCAAGACCATCGTCAACCGCTACCCCTACGCCTTCCCGGTGCCGGCGCAGCTGGTGGAGGCGGGCGCTCGGCTCATGGGCGGGGCGATCATCCCGGCGTCGAACCTGACGTTGAACGTCGGCTACATGCGCGTGCTCAACCTCATGGAGAAGCTCGGCGCCCACTGCCTGGCGTCCATGCCGCACGAGGCGATCCTCCTCAAGGAGACCGCCCTGCTCATGGGCAAGGACCCTGCGACGGCCTGGCCCGACTTCGAGGCCTTCTGCTTCGCCGGCCGCATCCTCACGCCGTCGTGGAAGGCCACGATGGAGGAGGACTGGAGCTGCAAGGTCTGGAACCTCTACGGGAGCACCGAGGGCGGCCCCTTCGCCACGTCGGAGGAGGACGGCATCCTCCGCTTGCACGACGACTTCTTCCTGTTCGAGGTGGTCGATCCGCAGACCATGGAGCCGATCGTCGGCGAGGACGTGATCGGCGGCCTGGTGTTCACGACCCTGGGCCGCGATGCCCAGCCGATGATCCGGTACTACACCGAGGATCTGGTGCGGGTCTGGCGGCTGGACGACGGCACCCGCGGCCTGCAGGTCCTGGGTCGCGCGGGCCACCTGATGTCCTTCGGCGGCGTGGAGATCACGCACTACGACCTGGAGGAGGAGATCCTGCAGTGGACGCGGGAGTACCGCGCCAACGTCTTCTTCACGATCATCACGAAGAAGGGCCTGCTGGTGCGGGTGGAGTTCCCCGAGCCCCGCGCGGTCAACGTGCGCGAGGGGGAGCGTCGCCTCAGCGATCGCCTGCGGGTGCCCGTGAAGGTGGAGGCGCTGCCCCGCGGCCACCTGATCAACCACATCTCCCTGGTGACCTCGCCCGCG
>CALCXL010000801.1 GCA_937907595.1 uncultured Pseudomonadota bacterium | reverse complement strand
GCGAAGTACGCGACGCGCTCCACCAGGTCGGAGTCCAGGCCCGCTTCCCCGAGGAAGCCCAACGTCACCAGGAACAAGGCCCAACCCACCAGGCCGCCCAGGGCCCCGAGGATCGGGTTGAACAGGTAACGCATCCAGTTGTCGACGAGGAGGCTGCGGAACAAGCGGGTGCCCTTCGAGAGATCGGCGGATCGTCGCACAACCCGTGCCCGGGATCCAGGCGCCGGGCCCGGTCGGCGGCGGTCAGCCGGCGGGCTCGTCGTCCAGGCCGATCGCCCCGGGCCGCCCCGGGCCGCCCAGGCGGGGACCGAAGAAGACGTCGCCGCCCATGCCCGAGGGGTCGCAGGCCGGGGGCTCCTCGCGCGCGGCATCCACGGCGTCCAACCACTGGGCCAGCAGGTGCTCGGCCAGCCGGGTCATGCTGGCGACGTCGTCGGGCCAGCCCCGGCACAGGTTCAGGGCCGGTGGCTGCTTCGCCGCCCGGAGCGAGGTCAGCAGCATGGCGTGCAGTTGGGGGGAGGCCCGGTCGGCGCCTTCGCGGTCGAAGCGCGCGGTGGCCAGGAAGCGCTGCAGCTCGTGCCGATAGAGGTTGCGTTGGGGCTCGCCCAACAGGCGCAACACCGCGGGCAGGGCCTGCGTCCAGGCCTCGGCCAGGGGCTCGAAAGTGGTGTCGTTCATGGGCAGCGGCTCCGGATCAGGGGGGGCGCACGAAGGCGGTGGCGCCGGCGTCGGCGGGGGGAGGGGAGGTGGCGTCGGGGAAGCCCGGCTCGATGACCTGCCAGGCGACGAAGCCGTAGCCCGGCTCGGCGGCGATGGGCAGCAGGCGCAGGCCGCCGACGACCTGGGGCTCGGGCTCGGCCAGCCAGGGGGCGCGCAGCTGGGCGCCAACCCACTCCTCGCGGAACCAGAACACCAGAGAGATGCGCTCGGCCCGCACGAAGGCGGCGAAGGCATCGACGTCTCCCGGCGGCAGCTCGCTCTGGCGCCACAGGCTGACCCGCCGCGCGCTGGTCTTGCGGGACAGGTACGTCGCGGGGATCAGGTCCGCCAGCACGCCCACGTCGGGTGGAAAGCTGGCTTCGACCCAGCGCATCAGCCGCACCTGGGTGCCGTACCACTGGTCCGAGCGGTCCAGCTGCGCCCGGGTCTCCCGGTGGTGCGCCCAGCCCGTCTGCAGCGCGAAGCCGGCCAGCAAGGCCACCGCGGCCCATCGCCCGCCGCGCCCCCGCCCCCCGAGCGCCGTGGCGCCCTCGGCCACCGCGTGCCCGGCGCCCAGGGCCAGGAACGGCACCGACGTGGACATCCACTTCCAGTAGAGGTTGTGGTTCCAGTCATAACTGCTCAAAATCACCGTGGTAACCAGCAGTCCAGTCACGGACGAGCCGGCCAGGAGAAGCCAGCGCGCGCGCTCCGGGTCGGCAGCCCGTCCGCGCAGCATCCAGACCGCCCCCACCGCCGCCGCGAGCACCGCCGCGTGGCCGACGTGGCCCGGCACGATGGTCCCAAGGAAGCCGCCCAGGGTGCCCAGGTCGATGCCGCCTCCCTCGTTCCGCTCAGCCACCCCCCCCCAGAATCGCCAGGTGCCCAGGTGGCTCCGGTACCAGGCGGCCCAGCCCAGGACCGTCGCCGCCCCGACGGCCAAGGGGGCGAGGATCGACGGCCGCGGGCCTTCAGAGCGCAGGCGCCAGGCCGTCAGGAGCGCGGCGGCCGGCAGGATCGAGAACGCCAGATCGAAGCGGGTCAGGAAGCCCAGAGACAAGGCGATCGTCGCCAGGATCGGCCGCCGCTCGCCCAGGGCCCAGACGGCCAGGAGCACGAAGGCGACGTAGGTGGTGATGCGCAGGGGCGTGGCCGAGTAGAGGGCCAGCTCCGGCTGGGAAACGAGCAGGGCGGCTGCGACGACGCCGGCCGCGGGGGAGAGCCAGCGCCAGCCGATCAGCAGGGTCAGCAGCACCACTGCGGTGCCGGAGATCAGCGCGACGATCTCTCCGCCCACCTCCGCGTCGCCCACCAGCCCGGTGACCGCGGCGGCCAGGGCGGTGAACAGGGGCATGTGCTCGGTCTCGACGTACCGAAATCCCGACTGCAGCGTGCCCAGGATCAGGCCCAGGTTGCCGTAGTCCTCCTCCTCGGAGCCGAAGTAGATCGCCGTCAGCCGCCACCGCCACAGCAGCGCCAGCCCGCCGAGCAGGACGGCGGCCAGGGGGAGGCGTCGGGAGGGGGCGATCACGGGCTCAAGATAATCGGTCGGGGCGCACGGTGTCAGGGCGCGACGAGGGCGCCCGCCGCGGCGGGGGGCGGCTCGCTGGGCTGGGGGGATCCCAGGCCGTGGGAGACCATGTAGGCGATGAATCCGTAGCCGTCCTCCCGGGCCACGGGCACCAGGATGTGGGGACCGGCCGCGTGCGCCTTGCCCGAGGCCAGCCAGGGGGCGACCTCGCTCGCGCCGACCCAGTCCTCGGCGAACCACTGGACCACGACCACGTGCTGGTCGGCCAGGAAGGCGCCGAAGGCCTCGGAGTCGTCGCGGGGGAGGTCGGGGTCCTGCCAGGAGATGACGTGCAGGGGCGAGCGCGTGGCCTGCAGGTACCAGGCGGGGATGGCGTCGGTGATCATCGCCACGCCGGGCGGCCAGGCCCGCTCCACCCACCGCACCAGCTCGATCTGGCTGCCGTACCAGGCGGCGCTGCGCTGCACCTGGCTGCGGGTCTGAACGATGTAGGCGGGCGCGGTCAGCAGGACCAGGGCGGCGAGCGCGGCCAGCCGCTTGCGGGGTAGCGCGGCCAGGGCGTGGGCGGCGAAGAGGGCG
>CALCXL010000800.1 GCA_937907595.1 uncultured Pseudomonadota bacterium | reverse complement strand
ATCGCGTCGGCCACCGACCCGTTCGCACCTCCGGGCCAGGTGGGCCAGGGCCAGCACGATGTACAGCGGGGCGGCGCCGCTCAACGCAAGGCGGATGGCGTCCTGGCGCGAACCGCTCGGGGCGGGCGCTGCTCGGGCGGGCTGGCTGAGCTCCTGCTCATCCACGGCCACGGTTCCTCCTGCTGGCGCGTCCTGCGCCGCCGGCGCGCCCCGACCCCGGAGCGTGCGACATCATTTTCGCACACTTGGGGCATGGAGACCCGCGGGACCCGCCGACCCGGCCGCCGTCCGGCCGCTGCGGTCAGTCCCGAGGCACCAGCTTGAACAGCCGACCGTCCCAGCCGCCCACGTAGATCTCGCCCTCGGGGCCCTGACCCAGCGTGGTGATCCACCAGTCGAAGCGGCCCAGGTCCGTCACCACGGGGTCTTCCAGGCTGTCCGCGGGCGGGAACTCCAGGGCCCAGAGGCTGCCGTTGGTGTTGTCGGCGAAGATGTACTGCCCGGCCAGGTCCGGCAGGGCGCTGCCCGTGTAGACGTAACCGCCGATGATCGCCGCCCCCTGGCTGCGGCCGTAGGCGTAGACGGGATCCTGCAGACGCTCGTCCTGGCAGTCCCCCTCCAGCCGGCGCTCCCGCTCGGGCGCGAAGCAGTCGCTGCCCTCCTTGAGGCTCCAGCCGTAGTTGCCGCCCCGCTCGACGATGTTGATCTCCTCCCAGCTGCCCTGGCCGACGTCGGCCACGATCAGCCGCCCGTCGGGCGCGAAGGAGAAGCGCCAGGGGTTCCGCAGCCCGTAGGCCCAGACCTCCTTGAGGTGGCCGACGCCGTCGACGAAGGGGTTGTCGGCCGGCACCGCGTAGCCGCGACCGGGCATGCGGCCGTCCACGTCCAGCCGGAGGATCGAGCCCATGAAGGTCGTGGTGTCCTGCGCCGTCTCGTCCGGGTCCCGCTGGCTTCCGCCGTCGCCCAGGCCCAGGTAGAGGTAGCCGTCGGGGCCGAACTGGATCTGGCCTCCGTGGTGCCCCTTCGCCGGCTGGAGGATGCCGATCACCTCCCGCGGGGACGCGGCCGAGGGCGCGGCCCCCGCCCAGGTGACCTTCCACTCGGTGACCACGCTGCGCGTCGGCGAGTGCCGGGGGTCGGTGTGGGACGTGTACATGAGGCCCGTGGTAGCGAACTTCGGGTGGAAGGCGACGCCCAGGAGCCCCTCTTCGATGTACTTGCCGGTGGGCCCCAACTGGTCCAACTGGAGGAGCTGACCGTCCTCGCCGGAGTCCAGATCAAGCCAGCGGATGCGCCCGGGCTTCTCCGCCAGGATCAGGAGGTGTCCCCCGCCGGGCCGGGCCAGGAAGCGGATCTCCGTCAGGGTGGCCCCACCCACCGGCTTCTTGCCGGCACGCACGCGCTCCAACCCCGCCTCCACCAGCGGGGGAGCGCCATCGACCGCTTTGGGCACCTTGCCCTTCCAGACGCCGGCGGACGCCAGGCTGGGGCAGAGCAGGAAGAACAGCAGGATCAAGCGGGTCAACATGGTGGTAGCTCCCCTCCTCGGGAGGACCGCACTATAGCCCCGAAGGGTGCGCGGCAGCCGAGGGCGCTGGCGTCGATGGGCTTCGACTGCAATGGTCCCCCCGCCCCACCGTAGGTCTCCCCATGCGCCGTCCCCTCCTCCTCCTCCTGCTCCCCGCGCTCCTGCTGGCGCCCTTTGCCCTGGCCCCGGACCGGGCGGTGCGCGCCGCCGGCGACGACGGACCCACCGCGCCCCTGACCGACATCCTGGCCGTCGATCTCCTCGACGGCACGACCCAGCGCCAGGTGGACGCCCTGGCCGCGGAACTGGGCCTGGCCCTGGAGTGGACCGCGCCGCAGTCCCACGACGACGCCCTGCTGCGCGCCACGTCCCCCGACCCCGCCGCGGCCCTGGCGGCCCTGCGAGCCCACCCCCTCGTGGAGGCGGCCGAGCCCCTCATCGACATGCAGGCCCTCGGCGCACCCAACGATCCCCTCTGGCCCCAGCAGTGGAATCTGCACGGCCTGGGGGTGGAGGCCGGCTGGAAGGCGGGCGGCGGGCGCGGGGTCACCGTCGCGGTGCTGGAC
>CALCXL010000799.1 GCA_937907595.1 uncultured Pseudomonadota bacterium | reverse complement strand
GGGCCTGTCGGCGACGGGCACGGTGCCGGGCACGCCGGCCTATCTGGCCCCGGAGATCCTGCTGGGCAAGTCCCCCAGCCCCGCCTCGGACCTGTGGTCCCTGGGCGTGATGCTCTACGAGATGGCGACGGGGCGACGTCCCTTTCCCAGCGACCACCTGCCCACGCTCATCCGCACCATCCGCCACGTCGACCCCATGCCGCCCACCCGCCACAACCCCGGGCTGCCGCCGGGCCTGGAGCGGCTCATCCTGCGGCTGCTGACGAAGGACCCGCACAAGCGCCCGCGCGACGCGGCCTCCCTGGAGGGGCTCCTGGCGTCGCTGTGATCAGGCAAGATCGGCCCCCGGAGCGCCCGTGACCTACAGCCCCAGCTACCAAGACCCGCCCGTCCTGGGCCACCCCTACCTGGACGACCCCCTGCTGCCGACGCTGCTGCAGCGCTTGATGGGCGCGGACTACGCACTGGCCCACGACGACCTGACCGCCTTCGGCGAGCGCTGCCGCAGCGACGTGCTGGCGATGGGCCAGGACTGCCACGACCACGAGCCGCGCCTGGTCCCCTTCGACGCCTGGGGCAAGCGGGTCGACGACATCGTGCTGGCGCCGGGCTGGGGTCAACTGGAGGACGTCTCCGCCGAGGAGGGGCTGATCGCCCTGGGCTACGACCGCCCCGTGGGCGCGCGGTCGCGGCTGTGGCAGTTCGCCAAGCTGTACCTCTTCGGGCCCAGCTCGGGCATGGTCAGCTGCCCCCTGGCCATGACCGACGGCGCCGCCCGCCTGCTGGAGCAGCGTCAGGGCGACGACCCCGCGCTGGCCGCCGCCTACGCCGCCTTGACCTCGCGGGACCCGTCGCGCTTCTGGACCTCGGGCCAGTGGATGACCGAGCGGGCCGGCGGCAGCGACGTCGGGCGCAGCAACACGCTGGCCCGGCACCTGGACGGCTCCTGGTACGCGCTGTCGGGCTGCAAGTGGTTCACGTCGGCCACCACCTCGCCCATGGCCATGACCCTGGCCCGGGTGGACGAGGACGGGGAGACGGTCGCCGGATCGCGCGGCCTGAGCCTGTTCTTCCTGGAGGTGCGCGACGCCGACGGCCGGCTCAACGGCATCACCATCCGCCGCTTGAAGGACAAGCTGGGCACCCGGAGCCTGCCCACGGCCGAGCTGGAGTTGGAGGGCACGCGGGCCCTGCGCGTGGGCGAGGTGGGCCGCGGGGTGCCGGGCATCGCCACCCTCATCAACGTCACGCGCCTGCACAACGCGGTCAACGCCGTCTCCGGACTGCGCCGGGGGCTGATGCTGGCCCGGGACTACGCCGCCCGCCGCGTGGCCTTCGGCAAGCCGCTGTCCGAGCAGCCGTTGCACCTGGAGACCCTGGCCCGCCTGGAGGTGGAGTGCCGCGGCGCCCTGCACCTGACCCTGCGCTGCGTGGAGCTGCTGGGCCGCGAGGACTGCGGGGAGGCGACGGAAGCGGAGCGCGCGACGCTGCGGCTGCTGACCCCCCTGGCGAAGCTGTACACGGCGAAACAGGCGGTGGCCGGCGCCAGCGAGATCCTGGAGTCCTTCGGCGGCGCGGGCTACGTGGAGGACACCGGCCTGCCGCGGCTGCTGCGCGACGCCCAGGTCCTGCCGATCTGGGAGGGCACCACCAACGTCCTGTCCCTGGACACCCTGCGCGCGATCCGTCGCGAGGACGCCCTGGCGCCCCTGCTGGCCGACGTCGAGGCGTACCTGTCGGCGGTGACCGCCCCGTCCTTGCTGCTCAGCGTCGACCGCGTGCGCTCGGCGGTGAAGCAGGTGGGGTCGGCCATGGCGGGCCTGTCGGCGGCGGGCCCCGACGCGGTGGAGGCGGCCGCGCGGGACTTCGCCTTCAGCCTGAGCCGCATCTACACCGGCGCCCTGATGCTGGAATACGCCCAGTGGGGCACGTCCCGGGGTGATCGGGCCGCCCTGGCTGCCGCCCAACGATGGTGCGCGCAGGACCTGTGCCCGGTGGCGGTGTTGGACGGCGAGCACCAGAGCGACAGCCGGGTCCTGGCGATGGGGGGCTGAGGGGGCTCGGAGGGGGTCCTCGGTGGCCTCGGACGTCGACGGGTCCTGAGCTGGGGTCGTCCCCCACCCGCCGCCTCCCGCCCTACTGCGCGAATTGCACGGTGATGACGCTGCGGGCCTCGTAGGCGCCTTGCAGGTCGGGGCGCGAAGCGGGAGGGAGCGGTGGGGAGGGAATCTTGAAGAAGAATCAAGAATGTCCTTGACACCGCATCGTGGGGGGGGGGAGCCTGAAGGTCGGTTCGGCGATGGCCGGATTGGGGGTGGGGGCGCCAAAGGGGGGCTCTCACACAGCAGGAACCTTCGTGGTGCCAAGGCGCGCTCGCGCTGTGGTCCCGGGAGCAGCATCCGTGCAATTCACGCCCGTGGTCCTCAAGTACGAGGTCGCCGTCGAAGCATCGACGGCGGCCACCTTCCGCCTCCCCGTCACCCTGGACGTGCTGGGGGACAAGACCGGCTCGGTCTACGTCCACATCGAGTCGATCGACAGCATGACCGCGCTGCAGATCGGCTCGATGGACTCGCCCGACGGCGAGACCGGCTGGGTCGTCAACTCGACCGCATTGTGGGGGGACGACACGAACGCGCAGTCCGTCGGCATGTACCGCAGCTCAAGCGCCGAGCAGCTCGACCTCGAGGGGATGGTCAAGCTGGCGCTGTACCTGAAGGTCAAGGCGCTGGAGGCGGCGGCGAAGTCGATCACGATCTCCGTGTGGTTCGTCTCGAAGCCGTTCTAGACGTGGCGTCATCGCTCCTTCCCGGAACCGCCCGCTGGCCGCCGTACCCACCCTGGGACCGAAAAGGGGGCGCCGATTGCGGGACGACGTCAGTCGCCCCAGTCGGAGACGGTGCCGGTTCCGCGGAGCTGCTGTACTCGGTCCTTCCGTGGCTCCGGCCTCCTGCGTCGCAGGCTGCGAACCCGCCAGAGAATCGGCTCCGCTTCCCGAGGGTCGTGGGGGACTGGCCCGAGCAGGAGGAGATGTTGGCCCGCGCGCGTGAACTGAGGGTCCTCCCCGAGTTGGACCTGCCGCCGAGCGCATCCGGGGGCGGCAAGGTCCAGGGCTAACACCTCACATCAGGAGTCTCCTGTGCCACAGCTCTTGATCCCCGGCGACCACTCCACCCTGCTGGAGGCCCTCCAGGCCGCCGCCGCCAGCCCCCTGAACCCGACATCCTGGGAGCTGGTCGTCACCAGCGCCACCCACCTGGAAACACTACCCAACGCGGACACGGCAGTTGCCCTGCCCTCGGGGACGACGGTGACGGTGATGCCGTTCCCGTCCCTCGGCCGTGCCACCGTCGAGGTCGTGATGGCCGCCGGCGCCACGAGGCCGCTGTTCGACGTCGTCAACAGCGCGCCGAGTCCCATTCTCCAGCCCGCATCTACGCGACCGCTGCTGTCGCTCCGGGACCTCGACCTACGCTTCTTCCAGTCGGACGTCGGGGTGGATGCGGGGCAGCCCTGGTATCGGGGCGCCGTCGTTGGCGTGAGGGTGGGCGCCTTCTGCCGGGTGCGCATCCAGAACTGCCTGGCCCTGGGTACATGGCGCGAGCACTCGCAGACGCAGCCTCCCTTCGAGGTCGTTCGGGAGGCGGCGGCCACCGTGTTCCTCCAAGCCGGGGGCAATGACTGCACCGAGCCCTACCTTGGGATCGGCTCGCAGGTGGAGATCGTGGACTCGATCGTCGCGTGGTTTGGAATCGGCGTATTGGCCCAGGGAGACGTGCGCGTGGATTGCCTTGGGACCGCGCTCATCCGCTGCGCGGAGTTCGGGCTCCTGCAGGGCTTCGGTCAGAGCGGGGTGCTCGTTCGCGACGGGTACTTCCTTCGGTGTGGCCTGGGGCTGGCGATGGGCTTCAACGACGCTCCGCTCCCCAGCCCGACGCCGAACCCGCCTCTGCCCGCCACCATCCACCGGGTCGAAGACACGGCCTTTTCGAATTGCCACCTCGGCGTCAGGATCGAGGAGCGGTACACCCCCGATCAGAACGACCAGCCCCCGACGACCCGCACGCTCGTCTAT
>CALCXL010000798.1 GCA_937907595.1 uncultured Pseudomonadota bacterium | reverse complement strand
CCGCCGCGGCGCTGTCGTCGTCGTCCGGGGCGCTGTCGTCGTCGTCCATCACGGCGCTGTCGTCGTCGTCCGCGGTCGCGCTGTCGTCGTCGTCGCCGGACGGGCAGCCGGCGACGGGGCCGTAGGGGCAGACGTAGCAGGAGCCCGTGGACGCGTCGCACTCAGGGGTGTCGAAGCCGTTGCAGTCGGGCAGGGAGGGGGTGACGGAGGGGTCGGCGTTGTCGCAGTCGAGGAGGTTGGTGTAGCCGTCGTTGTCGCCGAACGAGTCCCCGCCGTCGAGCACGCGGGCCTCCACGGCGCAGCTCCCGCCCCAGGGTCCCAGGCTGCCCAGGAGATCCCCCGACGACGTCGCCGGGAACAGCGGCCCCTCCCAGGGCCAGGGAACGGAGAGGGAGGTGAGGGTAGCCGGACGGGGCAGGAACAGCCCAGCGGAGTCCAGCGCGCAGAAGCGGGTGTCGTCGGGGCTGAAGGAGCTGCACAGGTTGGCCTCGTTGGGGCACAGGAGCTCCATCCGATCGCAGTGAGGCAGGGCCTGCACATCGCCCTCGGGCAGGAAGGGGTCACTCCAGTCCATGCCCGGTGCCGCAGGGCCCACCACGCCCCCCAGCCCGGTGAACTGATCCAGCCACGCGGTCTCCCCTTGCTCGGCGACGTCCAGGGTGACCTCCACGTTCTCCCAGATCGGGGACAACGAGACCGTGGGCGTGCCGCTGTACACGTTCCGGGCGGAGGCGAAGCGGGGGTTCGCGTTGGGCCCCGCGCCCGCGGCATCGACGACGTGGAAACTGGCCGGGGCGAACATCGGCAACGCCTTCGGATCGTCGATGTAGTTGTTCACCAGCGCCACGATCAATCCCTCCAGCACGCCGCCGACCCGCACGAAGGCACCGCCGTCCGCCGTGATCGTCTGGGCGAGGAACGACTTCGCGATCGTCAGGGAGGCTGGGGCGTCGCCCGGCAGCTGGGACGGCGAGACTTGCAGTACGCCCTGGCTGGAGAAGGCGGCGGGAAAGAGCGACGAGGGGCGCTGCCCAGGCTCCAGGCGGTCGGCGCCCCAGGGGACGCACAGGCTGTCGTTGCCCG
This sequence comes from uncultured Pseudomonadota bacterium, assembly GCA_937907595.1. Taxonomy (GTDB): domain Bacteria; phylum Myxococcota_A; class UBA796; order UBA9615; family UBA9615; genus CALCXL01. The sequence goes on along the minus strand of CALCXL010000798.1, from coordinate 2,993 downwards.
GAGCCAGGTAGGTCCGGAACGTGGGGGGGGGGCTCCCCGATGGCTCCCCGGATGCGAGGAACAGCCGGTTGATGACCGTCTCCGTGATCAGGAGGTTCGCGGTCCCGGACGTGGCACCCGGGGACCAGCGAAGCATGGGGGCGTCGCTCACCTGGAGCGCGGAGAAGGTGACGCTGTCCACCTCGCCGCCACCCCACAGGTCCACCAGGGGGGCACCGCCATCGACTGCGTGGTCGAAGAGCAGAGCGTTCGCCAGGTCCAGCGCGCTCTCGCCCGCCGTCAAGTCGATGAGGGGGGTGCCGCTGAGACGGAAGCCGGACGCCTCGCTTTCCGTGAAGGTGAACGACCCCGTCCCCGCGACCAGGGGGCCGCCGATCCCCTGGATCGTCGACGAGTCGAAGCCGGAAGCCCCGGACGACGCGCTGCCACCGAGGGCGAGGACCGGGCTGCCGCCGCCGAAGATGCGGCTCAGACTGAAGCCCAGGGGCAGCCCGTCGGTGGAGGCCAGGGGATGGCCCGGTGCCGCACAGGCGGAGTCGATGGCGTGCAGGTTGGTCACCTGGACGTGGGCCCCGGCTGGGACGCCCGAGCCCGCGCTGACCCGGATGATGGGCTCGTCAGGGGGCGCGGCCGGATCGGGACAGAGCTCCGACCCGGTCGAGTTGTCGAAGAACTCGGGCCAGAACTCCAGGTTGAGGACGTTGCCCAGGTCCGCGTCGTAGACGATGTCCACGCTCTCCACGTGCGGCGCGGTGGCGACGCAGATCGTGTTCCCCTCGGGGTTTGCGCCGGCGCGGGCGGAATCCAGGGCCAGCGCGATCGTGGTGGTGACCCCGTCGCAGGGTCCGCAGGTGGGAAAGCCCGCGCTCGTGCCCTGCTGATCCACGCACCAGACCGACGCGGCGGCGAAGGCGGCAGCAGGTGCCTGGGCCGCCAGCAGAAGGGTGGGAGCCAACAGCCGGAAGGACATCATCGTGAGGGGGCCTCCGGCGGCGCGGCGCAAGGGGGACGTTCGGCGGGGGGCGGGGCGAGGACTTCGGGCTCCGCGGGATGCCAGCCCTCCGGCACGTCGAAGCCGCCCGCCCGCCCCAGGTAGAGCAGGCCTGCGCGGCGCGCGCGCTGGCCAGGCTGCAGGTCCCCGAAGTGCGGGCGGCTGTGCAGGCAGACCCCGTTGCTGCTCCCGTTGCCGCCGACCGCGACGGACCCGTCGAAGGCGTGGCCGAACTCCCATGCGTCGTCGACGGACCGCATGGAGACGCCGGGCGAGCTCAGATCGCGCCGATAGAGGTAGAGCGGATCTCCTCCATCCACCGGCCGCGAGTCGAGCCGGTTGGGCCCCTGAGGGGTCTCGATCGTGGTTCGTCCATGCCCCGACTCGGGGAAGGGGCTGGCGCCGCGGCTGCTCGCGCACAGCAGGGCCTCCACCGATCGAAGCGTGCGATCGGACCGATTTTCCAGGGTGATCGTGATGTCGACGCGGTCCAGCCCCGTCGTGAGCTCGGCCTCGAACGACGCCGTTGGTGACTCGGCGAGGAATCGGCCGGACCGACGATCCTCGGCGATCACCGCGGACGTGCTCCACCCGGCGATGTCGCCCTCGAAGCCCGGGGGCGCGTCCTCCACCCGCACGAACTCCGGCAGGGAGAGGGAGAAGACCTGCCGGTCGTCCAGGAACGGGACCTCAAAGCCCACGGTCGGCGATGACCAGGTGCCGGTCGATCCATGCACGAGGATGGGCTCCACGCCGTGGGCGGCCTCCCGTTCCCTCCCGAGCAGGCGGACCTCGACCGCGCTCCAGCCCGGCAGGCTGCGCTGGTCCGCGAAGGTCGCCCAGACCGAGGGGCTGGCCGCGCGGGTGCTGCACTCGCCTTCGACCGCCCGCCCCTCCCCAGGGAGGTGCAGGAGGGCGACGCAGCGCTCGAACTGCGCGGCCAGGTTCAGCGGCAGCTCCACCCGAACCCCTTGCTCCAGGACCAGGGGCTGGGCCCCCGCGATCGCCTCCAGATTGATCAGGTGCTGCACCGCCTGCCCCGTCTCGGGCGACCACGTCGGCAGCGCCAGCACCCGCGGGGGGAGGTTGCCGCCATCGACGGCTCCGTCCGAGCGGCGGGCGGTGTCGATCAGCCGCTCGTCCTCGTTGTCCAGTTGCCGGCGCCACCGGGCCACGACGTCGTCCCCGCGCCCAGCCGCCACCTCCTCGAGGGTGCCCGCCGGACCGGGACTCCGCACCACCAGGCTCGACGCCAGCCCCTGCAGCGAGGGGGGGTGCAGATCGACGTCGTCGATGAGCAGGAAGGGGGCCCCCTGCGCGCCCTCTTCGAGCTGCGACCAGACTGAGGCATCGAGGGACACACCGCCCGGCACCACCACCAGGGCGGAACGGGCCAGCCGTTCGGGTTGGAAGCGGATCGGAAGGAGCGGCGACGAGCCCACCAGCACCGGCTCCAGCGCGAAGCCCGCCTCCGTCATCAGGCGGGCGATCCCCACGAGCTTCCGGTCCAGGGCGAGGGCCGCGGCGTCCCCGCCCACGAGCTGATCGACCGGGATCACCAGGGCCACTGGCGCGCGGTACCGCATGAAGAGCTCACGGTGCCGCTGGGCGTAGCCCACAGCCTCGCGGATCGCCGGCGGGGCCGTGGAGTCCAGCATCGTCGCGCCGCCGGTCGCTAGGTGCAAGCCCAACCGGGCAAGGGAGCCCTCGCCCGCTCGTCCAGGCGCCGCCAGCAGGCCCCGCCGTCCAAGGCCCCGGGCCACCAGGTTCAAGAGGAGCAGGCGGTGGGGCGCCATGTCCGCGGTCGGGGCCGTCCAGGCCAACAGCTCGCCCTCCAGAGCTCCTTCCCACAACGCCGGACCCGCCAGGCTCGGGGGAGCAGGCACCGCCGCGTGGTAGAGGGCGGCGGACGTCGCGGTCGCCTCGGCCAGGCCCCCCGCCAGCTGCGCGGCGAGCTTCCATTTGGCGGGGGTCGACCCCTCGAAGAGGTGGAGCCCGACCC
>CALCXL010000797.1 GCA_937907595.1 uncultured Pseudomonadota bacterium | reverse complement strand
GCAGTGCGCGCCCCGGGGCATCGGCGTCTTGCTGGGCCTGGAGGCCACCTTCCACCCCTTCATCGGCGTCCCGTCCTACAAGTCCATCCACCACCTGCCCCTGGCCCAGCGCGTGGAGCGCATGCGGGACCCGGCCTTCAAGGCCCAATTGCTCACCGAGACCAGCGACAAGATGGCGGGCGACGGCAGCTCCATCCCGCCCCTGGCCGACCAGCTCCTGGCCGCGGTGGAGTGGATCAGCTGGAGGCTGTTCGAGCTGGGCGCGGAGCCCGACTACGAGCCCTCCATCGAGGACTCCGTCGGCGCCCGGGCCAGCGCGCGCGGGGAGCCGGTCCTGGGCGCGGTCTACGACGCCATGCTGCAGGACGAGGGCCACGCGCTGCTCTACTTCCCCATCTACAACTACACCGAGGGCAGCCTGGAGAACGTGCGGGAGATGATGAACCACCCCGCCGCCCTGCCCGGGCTGAGCGACGGCGGCGCCCACGTGGGCACCATCTGCGACGCCAGCTTTCCCACCTTCCTGCTGGCCTACTGGGTGCGCGACCGCAAGGAGGGGCGCATCCCCCTGGAGGAGGCGGTGCACCGCCAGACGGGCAAGACGGCGGACTTCGTGGGGCTGCACGACCGCGGCCGGGTGCAGGCGGGCCTGCGCGCCGACCTCAACGTCATCGACCTGCAGGGGCTGAAGCTGGACTCGCCCACGCTGGTGGCGGACCTGCCGGCGGGGGGCAAGCGGCTGATGCAGCACGCCGAGGGCTACCGGGCCACGCTGGTGGCGGGCCAGGTCATCACCCGCGACGGGCAGCTGACCGGGGCGATGCCGGGCCGGGTGGTTCGCGCGGGGCGGTGAGGGAGCGGCGGGGCGCGCCGGGGACGAGGGGCCGACGGGAAACGCGGCGAGGCGGGCCTACTTGACCAGGATCGCCTTGATCTTGGGCTTGCCGTCCTCCGCCACGACGCGGAAGCGGACCTCCCGGGCGCCGGTCTTCTGCTTGATCGCCGCCTCCTGCCGCTTGAGCACCTGCGAGAGCTGATCCGAGCTGACCTGGCCCTTGCCGCCGGTGCGGGCGCGCACCCCGTTGTACTCGTCCAGCAGGCTGCGGCTGCCGATGGTGTGGCCCGCGGCGCCCGAGCCTGAGCCCTTGGCCGCGGCGGGCTTGCGGCGGCCGGCGGCGTCGGGGACGGTCGGCTCGTCGCGCACGGTGGCTGTGCCGTCGTCCTCGGGCGGATCGTCCCCGCGGATCAGAGCGCGGATCTGGGCCTTGACGTCGCCCGTGTCGGCCGTCGGCGGCTTGCCCTGCCGGGCCTTCTCCCGGGCGTCGGCCATGTAGCGCTGACGGTGGTAGGTGCCCTCCTCGATCTGCTTGACCGTGCGCGTCCACAGCGTGCTGTAGGAGTTGAAGCGGGCGCGCAGTCGCCGCACCTGGAACTGCATGGCGGTGTTGGTGATCGTCGTCTCTTCCAGGTCCCGGACCATGCGCTTGAGGTCGCGGACCTTGGCCTCCGGCGGGCGCCGGGTGATGCCCAGGAAGAACATCTCGTGCTCGTTCTTCACGACCTGCAAGAACGTCTCGAGGAGGGAGATGGCCTCCTTGATGCGCTTGCTGTCTCGATCCATTCGCGCCAAGTGGGGCTCCAGGCAGGGGCGAATTCTAGCAGCACGCGGGGCGCTTCAAGTGGGCTGGACGACCGCTGCAGGCAGACGGGTCGGCGGTCGGGCTCAGGGCGGCGGGCGCGCCGGCGGCACGACGATGGGCTCGCGCCGGGCCAGGTGGGTGCCCAGGACGCTGCCCCAGCGCGGATCGTCGGCGGCGACGGCCAGGATGAGCTGCCGGGCGGCGTCGTAGCGACCGAGCTCGATCAGGGCCACCGCGCGGCCGAAGCGGGCGGCGGCGAAGGAGGGTGCGTCGGCCGGCACGGCGTCGAAGTGCCAGAGCGCGTGGTCGAAGGCGAAGGCCCGGTCCTGCTCCCCCGACGCCCGCAGACCGGCCCGCAGCGCCACCGCGCCCAGCCCCCACCGCGCCTCGCCCCGCTGCGCGGCGTCGCCCTGGGCCAGCAGCCCCTCCCAGGCGCGCCGCGCGGCGGCGTCCTCCCCCAGGAGCAGCCGCGCGGGGGCCAGGGCCTCCGCCAGGGACAGCTCCCCGGGGAAGCGGCGGAGCGAGCCGCCCAGATCCTCCTCCCAGGCCTGCAGCGTGGCCAGGGTCGACGGCCCATCGACCATGGGCCCGGTGCGCGGCGCCAGGGCGGTGGGCTGGCCGGACCCGGGCATCACAAAGGTGTCCAACTGCAGATCGGGCAGCAACCGGCTCAGCTCGGCGCGGGCGTCCAGGGCCCGGTTGGTCGCCGCGCGGCGGGGCGCCACCACGGAGACGCGCAACGCGAAGCCCGCCAGCCCCAGGATCACCACCAGGAACAGCAGGCGACGACGGCGACGGCGTGAACCGCGCCGCACCGGGCGCTCGCCCCGGCGTCCTGTCTGCTGGCGAAAGGCCCGGCGCTCGTCGCCGCGCCGATCCGCCTCTCTGCGCTCCGGCATGCCGCGCATGGTACCGGAGGCCCATGCGCCCGCACCCGGGGCTCGCGCGGGCAGGCGCGCGGTGGGTTGGATATCCTGCGGCCGTGCCCGACGCCGACGTTCTTCTCCGCGACCTCCGCGCCGCTGCCGGCGACTCCGCCGTGTCCGCCTCCCCGGGCGACCTGGCGGCCTACACCAACGACCTGTGGCCCCAGCTCACCCTGGCCTACCGCGACGGGTTGGAGCGCAGGCCGCCCCTGGCCGTTGTGCGTCCGCGGGACGAGGCCGCGGTGCTCGCGGTCACCCGGGTGCTGGCCCGTCACGGCGTCGGCATCGTGCCCTACGGCACCGGCAGCGGGGTCTGCGGCGGCGCCGCCCCCCTCTTCGGCGGGGTGGTGGTGGACCTCAAGGCCCTGGACGACCTGGGATCCGTCGACCCGGCGACGCTTCAGGTGGACGTGGGCCCGGGCGTGGTCCTGCAGAACCTGGAGCGACGCCTCAACGACGATGGCTGGACCCTGGGGCACTTCCCCTCGTCGATCTACTGCGCCTCCATCGGCGGCTGCGTGGCCGCCCGCGGCGCCGGCCAGCTCTCCAGCCGCTACGGCAAGATCGAGGACATGGTCACCGGCCTGCGCGTGGTCACCCCGGCCCTGGGCGTGATCGCCACGGGCTCCATGGATCCCGGCGCGCCCGACGTCGACTGGTCCCCGCTCTTCGTCGGCAGCGAGGGCACCCTGGGCCTGATCACGGCCATGCGCTTGCGCGTGCACCCCCTGCCCTCGGCCATGGTCCTGCG
>CALCXL010000796.1 GCA_937907595.1 uncultured Pseudomonadota bacterium | reverse complement strand
TACTGACGGTGGTAGTCGGCGATGACCGTAGTCACGACGTCCGCGGGAAAGTCCTCGCGGTGCTTGATCGCGGCCTCGATCCAGGCCGCAAGCTGTTGAGCTCGCTCGAGACGCTCCTGCAGGGGCTCCAAGGAGTGCCCCTCCTCGTCCGAGGTCTGCTTCTGCTGATTCGTGGACCGCTTCCTGGCCATCGATGCTCCTCCAGGGTCCTTGCCGAGTGTTCGGCTGCCCCCATTCCCGCTTCTGGGCCGGCTGCCGGATCCCGTTCAATGCCGCGGATCCGCGAGGTTTTCTACTCGTTCGAGCGGTCCCCTGTCAAGGGACGCCGAGTTGGTCGTGCGGCGCCCCCGACCGCGATCGGGACGCGGCGCCTGCCCTGCTGGAACGCATGAATCGCCGCGGTGATGTTGAAGCCGAGGCCGACACCGAAGAAAGATGCGGCGACTGCGATGCGCTCCTCGGTCGGTGGGAACGACGGCACGACCAGCGCCAGCACGCCGGCCGTGACCACGAAGGTCCACGCGGTCATGAAGATCCAGCCCACCCGACGATTGTCCTCCTGGATGAACTGCCCGGTGCCGGGCAGGAGCGCCGAGAGCACGACGCCGACGTGGCTGCGCCAGGTGGGGCGCAGGGCGTAGCGCACAGCGCGAGGATCCATCCGGTGCCGCGGCTCCGGGAGCAGGGCCCCGCCCTCGTCGCGCTCCGCTCGCGCCGCGCCGAGGGGGGTCACGGCAGCCAACAGGTCCAGATCCACCTCCAGCGCGAAGCCGGGCTCCAGCAGCACCATCACGCCGCGGTCCCGATCGACCCCACCCAGGGCCCCCTCGGCGAAGCCTCCAAGGCGCAGATGCAGGCGGATCAGATCCAGGGGATGAAGCCCATGAAAGCTCGCTTCGGCACGGGTCGCGTCGGTGCTGGCGGCCGCGGGCGGGTTCCAGGGGCGAGCAGCGTCCGCGGGCGCATCCAGGGCCGTGGGCTCCGGCGCGATGGGGGCCGCGACGGCGGAGCGGGGCAGCGGAGCGGTGACGAGGGCCAGGAGGAGGATCAGGGCGCGAGCAGCAGGCCGGGGAAGCACTACGAGAACCCGGCCTCGAGGTTCTCGAACCGCGCAAACTCTCCACGGAACGCGAGCTTCACCTCCCCCGTGGCGCCGTTTCGCTGCTTGCGGATCAGGACCTCAGCCATGCCCTTGTTGTCGGGCTTGTCCGGGTAGTAGTACTCGTCGCGGTACAGGAACATGATCACGTCGGCGTCCTGCTCGATCGCGCCCGACTCACGCAGATCGCTCATCATCGGCCGCTTGTCCGCCCGCTGCTCCACCCCGCGGTTGAGCTGGGAGAGCGCGATGACCGGGATGCCGAACTCCTTGGCGAGGGCCTTCAGGCCCATGCTGATCGACGCGATCTCGTGCTGGCGCCCCTCCTTGCGGGCCTCGTCGTCGCCCCGCATCAGCTGCAGGTAGTCGATGGCGACCATGCCCAGGCCGTGCTGCGAGTGCACTCGCTTGCAGCGCGCCCGGATGTGCTGGACGGTCACGGCCGGCTTGTCGTCGATGAAGACCTGCGCCCGGTCCAGGGCCTCCGTCGCCCGCAGGAGCGGCGCCCAGTCGTCCTGCAGGAGGTGCCCGCTGCGGATCCTGTTGCCCGAGACCCGCGACTCCGACGTCAGGATCCGTTGGGCCAGGGACTCCTTGGACATCTCCAGGGAGAAGAAGGCGCAGGTGGTGCCCACCCGAAGCGCAGCGTGGGACATGATGTTGAGGGCGAACGCGGTCTTCCCCATGGAGGGGCGCGCCGCGACGATGATGAGGTCCGCAGGCTGGAACCCCGCGAGCAGGGTGTCCAGCTCCCGAAAGCCCGTGCTGATGCCGGTGACGTCGTCCGGGGACTCCGCGCGCTTGCGCAGCGCCTCGTAGACCTCCTCGGCCACGTCCCCGAGCCGCGCGAGGGCCCCGGTGTCGTTGCCTTCGCGCAGGTGCTGCAGCCGGGCCTCGGCTTCTCCCAGCGCCTTGTCCGCCAACTCCCCGCCCTTGAGGACCCGCTCGCTGATGCCCTGCGAGGCCTCCAGCAGGCTGCGCAGCAGCGCCTTGTCGCGCACGACCTCGATGTAGTGATCGAGGTTGGCGACGCTGGGCACCGCCCCGGACAGACCGTTGAGGTAGGGAAACCCGCCGACCTGGTCCAGCTGCCCCGCCCCGTCGAGCTTGCCCGACACGGTGACGACGTCGACCGCCGTTCCTGCCCGGGCCAGCCCCAGAAAGGTCTCGTAGATGACGCGGTGGCTGGGCTGGCTGAAGTTCTCCGTGACCACGCCGCCTTCGATCACGCGATCGAGGCTGCCCGGGTCCAGGAAGATCGACCCCAACAGCGCACGCTCAGCGGCGGGATCCTGGGGGATCTTGGGCTCAACCGACTCCACCTGGGCCACGACTCCAACCTCCGGACGGCACGCGTCCAGAATCGCCCGACGAGGGGCCTTTGGCCAAGGGAAGAACGCCGCAAACGCAGAACGCGTGCGGCGTCCGATGGGCGGTCCTGGGAGGTCCGCCGCGCGTCACCGGAAGGAGAGCCGCTCTGTGAGCGCTCGGTCCGGGGACGCGCGGAGGGCTCTCAGGCCTCGGCCGGCTCCACCTGATCCGCTGCCTTCTCGGCGGCGGCGCGGGCCAGCAGACCAGCGCTGGCAGCGTCAGGCTCCACGGAGACCTTGATGGTCGCCTTGAGGCCCTGGCCCAGCTTGATCTCGACGTCGAAGTCGCCCAACTGCTTCAGCGGCTCGCTGAGCAGGATCTGGCGCTTTGCGATGTCGATGTCACGAGCCCCGAAGGCCGCAGCGATGTCCGCCGACGTGACCGAACCGAAGAGCTTGCCTTCGGCGCCGCACGTCTTCGTGACGACGACACGGCCGACGTCCTCGATCGACTTCATCGCACCCTTCGCTTCGTCCTGAAGACGCGCGCGACGCGTCTCCATCGCCCGCTGCGTGTGACGCAGCTGCTTGACGTTGCGCTCATCAGCGCGAACGGCAAGCCCACGGGGGAGCAGGAAGTTGCGGGCGTAGCCGTCCTTGACCGAAACGAGGTCGCCGGCGTTGCCCAGATTGTCCACTTCTTCTCGCAGGATGACGCGCATCGTCTTTCCCTCTCCTATGCGTCCTCTTGACCGTCGAGCTGCCGCAAGTCGAACCAGGCGTCAGCGAGACCGGCCACCCCAAAAAGGGCCGAGGTCGGCGGAAACATCATTGTCAGTGCCTGAGCGGCAACCCCCATGAGCCGAAAACCCGGCCCGATGGGGAGGCGGAGAAACCAGTGGTTCACCACCGCCACTCCCTGCAACCAGTACAGGGTGCCCAGAAATACGAGCCCGTTCGTCGATGCTGCAAGCAGCGCCGTCGATCGGGGAAACAGCTCCCCGATGGGACCGAACTGGAACACGACGCCGGCAGTGCACCCCATGAACAGGAGGATCGCGAGGTGCGGCAGGCGCCAGGTGCTCAGGTCGTCGTTCTCGTCCTTACCTCCCACGAACCATCGGGCGTAGACCAGGTTCAACCAGAACCCGAGCGCCACGACCGAAGCCGTGATGGACGGCAGGAGCAAAACGCCCCACCGTCGATACCAGCCGTGCCGCGCCTGGACATCCGCCAGGACCTCGACCAGCTCCACGTCTTGGGCCGCCCGCTCCCTGCCTGCCTCCGAAAAGGCATTCAGGGACTGATCGACCCACCCGGCGGCCTGGTCTCCCAGACTGCCGGGCGCCAGGAGTCCGAAGACCCCGAGCAATGCTGCCAGAAACACCAGATACCCGGTGATCCCCAGCACGAGCGCCCCCGCGCCGTTCGCGGTGACCCTCACCCCCCAGGCCAGCAAGGCCCCAGCCGCAGCCGGGACCAGCAGATAGCCCAGGAGCACCGCCGCCGCTGCGCTTCCCCCTCCCCCGGCCAGAAGCGCGAGGGTGGGGGCGGCACACAGCCCGACGGCGGCTGCCTGCACCCCGTGCCTGGTGCCGTGCTGCCGATACCCCACGATGAGGGGAACCGGCGACAACAGGGCCAAGAGGCCCGGCACCAGGAACAAGGCCCCGCTCAGCAACCCCGATGCCGCCGGAGCGAGCCATGGGGGAGGACTGGCGGAAGCCGAGTCGGCCTCAGGCGCCTGCATCCACCGGGACCGAAGCCGCGGTGCTCGGCGCAGCGAGGGCCGCAGCGGCGTCGGCCTTGGCCTTCTCCACTGCGAACTCCGCGGCGCGATCCTCCTGCACCACACGGTCGATCAGCTTCACGGTCAGGAACCGCAGAATCCGATCGTCGATGCGCAGGGTGCGCTCCAGCTCGGCCACATCCACGGGCTGGCCCAGGAAGTGCATCCGCACGTAGTGGCCCTTGCTGAACTTCTGCACGTCGTAGGCGAGCTTCCGCTTCCCCCACTCGTCCAGGTCCATGATGGTGCCCTCACGCTCGGTGACGACAGCTTTCGTCCGCTCGGTGATGGCTTCGACGTCCTCGTCGGCCACGTCCGGCTTGACGATCCAGATCAGTTCGTACTCCCTGGCAAACATCCAGTCTTCTCCCGGAGGGCGGTCGGCCGCCCCTACGGCTGGACGGGGCCTTCCCCGTTCCAGCGATTCATCGCTTCTTTGACCCCGCGTCCGACGACGTCTTCTACGACGTCGGCGGCCCGCTCGATCAGCGCAGGTACCAATCGGTCCTGATCCGGCGTCCACCGGGCCAGCACCCATGCAGCAGGGTCCATCGGGCCATCCGGCCGTCCGACCCCTACCCGGACCCGCAAGTAATCTGCCGACGGCAGCTTCTTGCTGAGGTCCCTCAGACCGTTGTGGCCCCCGTGGCCACCACCCAACTTCGCCCGTACGACGGCGTGGGGCAGGTCGAGGTCATCGTGAACAACCACGATGTCCTCGGGGGACACCTTGAAGAAGCCGGCGAGGGGCCCGACACAGTCGCCCGAGAGGTTCATGAAGGTCTGCGGCTTGCACAGCCAGACGACCTCACTCCCGATGCGACCCTTGCCGAGGATCCCCTTGAACCGCTTCTCCTTCAATTCAACGCGGTGCCTCTCAGCCAGGGCGTCCACCACGTCGAAGCCGACGTTGTGGCGGGTGCGCGCGTAGCGTGCTCCCGGGTTGCCCAGGCCAACAACGACCCGCAAATGCCGCTATCCCTCGGCGACGGTCGTGGCCGCCTTCGCGACGCGGCCACGAACAACATTCACCACCGTGGCGTCGTGGCGGTACAGGACCGTCACGCCGTCCGTCGAGGGCAAGGAGCTGAGCAGCACCTTGTCGCCGACGCCCATCTGCGACACATCCACGACCACCGCGGCCGGGATGGCCGAGGGAAGGCAGGCGATGTACACGTCGCGCAGCGGCTGGGCCAGCTTGCCGCCCAGCTCGACGCCCGGCGCCTTGCCCGTCAGACGGACCGGGACCTTCACGGTCACCGGCGTGTCTTCCTGGACCCGGATGAAGTCGGCATGCAGCAGCTCGCCCGAGAGCGGGTGCTTCTGCACGGCCTTCAACATGCTCAGACCCAGGTCGTCGCCGCCCTCGACGGCGAGGTGGAACGGCGTGTTCCACCCCAACTCGCCCTTGTGCAGCAGGCGCAGGTCCTTGGGGTTCAGGGACAGGGCGACGGCGTCGGCGCCTCCGCCGTAGGCGATCGCCGGGATGCGCCCCGTGGTGCGGGTGCGGCGAGCGGCGCCCTTGCCGCGGTCGGTCCGGGCCTCAGCCTGGATCGTCTGGTACTCCATCGTTTCCTCCTGGCGGCATCGCCGCCCGCCCCGCTGGGGGCCTCAAGAAAAACGCGCGGCTGCGCGCGGTTCGTTCAATCTCCGGACGCGTCGAAGAGGCTGCTCACGGAGTCACCCGTGTGGATCCGGCGCACCGCCTCCCCCAGCAGGGGAGCGAGCGTCACGACGCGGATCTTGGAGCAGGCCTCGCCCTCCTCCGTCAAGGGAATGCTGTCCGACATGATCAGACACTCCAAGACCGAGTCCTGGATGCGCTGGATGGCGGGCGCTGAGAGCACGCCGTGAGTGGCGACCGCGAAGACCGCCGAGGCCCCCGCGTCCATCACCGCCTCCGCGGCGCGGGTCAGGGTGCCCGCCGTGTCCACCAGGTCGTCGACCATCACGGCCACCCGGCCGGAGACGTCGCCGATGACCTGCATGCCGGCGATCTCGTTCGGGCGGTCGCGCCGCTTGTCGATGACCGCCAGCGGGGCGTCCAGCATCTTGGCGTAGGCCCGGGCGCGCAGCACGCCGCCGGCGTCCGGGGAGACCACCACCGCCGGGCGGCCAGCGACAGCGCGCTGGACCTCCGGCATCAACGCCGGGCTGGCGTAGAGGTTGTCCACGGGGATGTCGAAGAAGCCCTGGATCTGTCCGGCGTGCAGGTCGAGGGAGAGGATGCGGTGCGCGCCGGCCACCCGGAGGAGGTCCGCCACCAGCTTTGCCGAGATGGGGGTGCGCGGGGAGACCTTGCGGTCCTGACGGGCGTAGCCGAAGTAGGGCAGCACCACGGTGACCCGGTCCGCCGAGGCGCGCTTGACCGCGTCCATGAGCACGAGCAGCTCCATGAGATACTCGTTGACCGGCGGGCAGGTGGACTGGACGATGAAGACGTCGCGGCCGCGGATGTTCGTGTTGATCTCCACGAACACCTCGCCGTCGGCGAAGCGCTTGAGCGTGAGTCGACCCACCTCCGCGTCCAGGGACGCGGCGAGCTTCCGGGCGAATTCGGGGTTGGAGTTCCCCGCCAGGATCTCGAAGGGACCGTACTGCACTTGTCCGCTCCTGAGCTGTGGACCCGGGGCACGCCGGGGGCCCGCGAACGCTGTCGCGGACCAGGAAGGATCAGGGACGAGGGCTTCTACAGGCGGCAGCCCACGATGTCAACGTCGGCGGGGGGGATTGGTTGGGGCGGCAGGATTTGAACCTGCGAATGCCGGGATCAAAACCCGGTGCCTTGCCAGACTTGGCGACGCCCCAGCGCGCGCAGGATGACAGCGCCCGCGGGCGGAGACAACCAGGAGTCGAAGGCGGCGTGGCCGGGCTCCTACTGCCCCGCCGCCAGCCGCGCCTGCTCCTGTGCGAGCACGTCGGCGTCGATGTGGTCAAAGCTGCGCAGGTCCACCAGGCACTCTCGGTAGCCGATGCCTCCCGTGGCCCGTCCCACGTAGCTGCCGAGCTTGCCCAGGTCGCCGGACCGCAGGATGTTGCGGACCGCCGTGTTGGCCCACAGGGTCTCCACGCAGGGCACCCGCCCTCCCCCGCGCCGGGGCAGCAGGCGCTGGTACAGCACCCCGGTCAGCGTCGCCGCGAGGCTCTGCCGGATGCGGGGCTGGTCGGAGCTGGGAAAGGTGCCGATGATCCGCGTGATGGCGCTCAGGGCGTCGTCGCTGTGCAGCGTGGTGACGACCAGGTGGCCGGTCTCCCCAGCCCGGAGCACCTGCTCCACCGTGTCCGTCTCGCGCATCTCGCCGACGAAGACGACGTCCAGGTTCTCCCGCAGGGCCGAGCGGATGCCGTCGGCGAAGGTGGGCACGTGCAGGCCGACCTCCCGCTGGAGCACCAGGCTGCGCCGGTCCTCGTAGATGTACTCGATGGGATCCTCCAGGGTGAGGATCGCCGCCTGCCGCGTCTGGTTGATGTGGTCGAGCAGGGACGCGCAGGTGACCGTCTTGCCGGCGTCGGTGCTGCCGCAGAGCACGAGCAGGCCGGAGGTGATCTGCTGGAGGAACTGGGCGACCCGGTGGGGGTGGCCGAGCTTCCCGAAGGGCATGATCTCCTGGCCGATGGCGCGGATCGTCGCGTAGGGGCCCGTGTGGCCGAAGCCGAAGTGCAGGCGGTACCGCGCCTCCTTCTGGATGTGCACGACGTCGGCCACCAGGCGGCGGTGGAAGACGCGGCGCTGCTCCTCGGTGAGAAAGCAGCCGATGATGTAGTCCATCTGGCGGCGGCTGATCGGCGGAGACTCCCCCGTCACGACCCGCCCCTCGATCTTCAAGCGGATCGGCGAGCCGATCTTCAAGTACAGATCCGACGTCTTCTGGGCGCGCATCACCTCCAGCAGCTGCGCCAGGGAGATGTTGTGGCCCTTGACCTCGATGATGGGGCGGTGCAGCGGTTGATCGGCGTCCGTCGTCATGGACCAAAACCGTAGCAGGACCTCAGGCGACCCGCGCCGCTCCTCCGCCGCGCAGGCGCTTGACGGCGTTGCGCAGGCCGTCGACGGTCAGGGGGAACATGTCCACCTCGCGGCCGATGGCGCGGATGGTGTCGTGCCGCCAGAAGCGCTCGGGCTCCGGGTTCAACCAGACCACGTCGTCGAAGTGCTCGGCGAAGGCCTGGATCCACTCCAGCCCGGTGCGGCTGTTCTTGTCCCACAGCGACAGCGCCCCGCCCACGGCCGTCAGCTCCCAGGGCGCCATGCACGCGTCCCCCACGAAGACCACCTTGCAGTCTCTTGGGTGCTTGCGCAGCAGGTCGGCGGTGGCCGTGGCGTCCAGGCGCTGGATCGACGTGTAGACGCGGTTGTAGGGGCAGTTGTGGAAGAAGTAGTGGTCGAAGCTCTTCCAGTGCCCGATCTCGCTCGCCGCGCTGAACAGGCGATCCACCATGCGCGCGTAGGGGTCCATGGAGCCGCCCGCGTCCATCAGCAGGACCAGACGGATGGCGTTCTTGCGCTCCTTCTCGAAGACCAGCTCGATCTCCCCGCCGGTCTTGCAGGTGCGGTCGATGGTGGGGTCGATGGCCAGCTCCTCCCGACCGTCCCGGGCCAGGTGCCGCAGCGCGCGCAGGGCGACCTTGAACTGGCGCACGTCGATGGTGACGTCGGTGCGGAAGTCCCGGTAGCGGCGCTCCCCCGCCACCTGGACCGCGCTGCGCCCGCCGCCGGAGCCGCCGACCCGGATGCCCTGGGCGTTGCGGCCGCCGTTGCCGTAGGGGCTGGTGCCGCCGGTGCCGACCCAGCGGTTGCCGCCGTCGTGGCGCTCCTTCTGCTGGGCGAGCGTCTCCTCGAACTTCTTGAGGAGCTCCTCCAGGCTGATGCCGCTCACGGCCTCGAAGGCCTCGGGGGACATCTCCTTCATGGGGATGGGGTCCTTGAGCCAGTCGAGCAGCTGCTCCTTCAGCTCGATCCACTCCTGGTCGCCGAAGATCTCCACGAACGCCAGATCGTAGGCGTCGTAGTGGGTCT
>CALCXL010000795.1 GCA_937907595.1 uncultured Pseudomonadota bacterium | reverse complement strand
TGCTCCTGCTGCTGCCGATGGTGGCCCTGGCCCTGCCGGACCAGATCGCCCAGGGAGCGCCGTCGATCGCTATGATCCGCGTTCGTGCCCGCGCTCCGGGCGCGCCTACGGAGATCGGCTGCATGCCCCACGCGATCGGGATCGACCTCGGCACCTCCAATTCGGTGGTGTCCATCATGCGCGACGGCACGCCCCTGGTGATCGCCGACGAGGAGGGGCACCGCACCCACCCGTCCATCGTCTCCTTCGGGCACGGCCAGGCCGTGGTCGTCGGCCACCGCGCGCTCAAGCAGATGGCCTTCAACCCCCAAGGCACCATCTACTCGGCCAAGCGGCTCATCGGCCGCGCCATCGACAGCGAGGAAGTGGCCAAGGCCCGCACGTTGGTCCCCTACGAGATCGTGGAGGGGCCCCACGCCGACCCCCGCATCCAGGTCCACGAGCGCACGTACTCCCTGCAGGAGGTCAGCGCCCACGTCCTGCGCTACCTCAAGGGGCTGGCCGAGTCCTACCTGGGCGAGCCGGTGGAGCACGCGGTCATCACCGTGCCCGCCTACTTCAACGACAACCAGCGGCAGGCCACCCGGGACGCGGGCACCATCGCCGGGCTGGAGGTCCTGCGGATCGTCAACGAGCCCACCGCGGCCTCGCTGGCCTACGGCCTGGGGCAGGCGAAGAACGAGCACGTCGCCGTCTACGACCTGGGAGGCGGCACCTTCGACATCTCGGTCCTGCACATCATGGGGGACGTGTTTGAGGTGGTGGCCACGTCGGGCGACACCTTCCTGGGCGGCGACGACTTCGACGCGACCCTGGTCGACTACCTCATGGCCCAGCTCAGCGAGGCCGATCGCGGCCTGGTGCGGCGATCGCCGTCGGCCCGCCTCCGCTTCAAGCGCGCGGCGGAGGAGGCCAAGAAGGCCCTCAGCAGCCAGGAAGAGACGCAGATCGTCATCGAGAACGTGCTGCGCGACGAGCGCGGGTTCGAGCGCAACTTCCAGTCCCGGTTGAGCCGGGTCCAGTACAACCAGCTGGTCTTTCCCCTGGTGAAGCGCACCTTCGAGGTCTGCGACGAGGCCCTGACCGCGGCGAACCTGGAGCCCCGGGACATCGCCGCGGTGGTCATGGTCGGCGGCATGACCCGCTCGCTGATCATCCAGGAGGCGGTGGAGAACTACTTCGGCCGCTCGCCCGAGCTGGGCGTGAACCCCGACGAGGTCGTGGCCGTGGGCGCCGCCATCCAGGCGGACAACCTGGCCCGCGCCATGGCCGGCGACTTCGGCGGCGGCGGATCGCTGCTCATCGACGTGACCCCCCAGAGCCTGGGCATCGGCGTGGTCGGCGGCTTTGTGGAGCGGCTCATCGAGCGGAACAGCGCGATCCCGGTGGGGGAGACGCGGACCTTCACGACGTCGGTGGACGACCAGACGGAGGTGCGCATCGAGGTCTTCCAGGGCGAGAGCCGCATGTCCCCGGACAACGAGAAGCTGGGCGAGTTCGTGCTGTCCGGCCTGCGTCCGGCCGCGCGCGGCGACGTGAAGATCGCCGTGTCGTTCGAAATCGACGGCAATGGTATCGTCAGCGTCACGGCGGAAGACCCCGCGACGGGGGTAGCGGCTTCGATCCGCATCGAGGCGAGCACCGGCCTGACCCAGGAAGAGGTCGAAGACCTGAAGTTCGACACGTTGGACTTCTGAGTCCGCAAACCAGGCTGCCCAGGAGAGCGCGATGGAGCTGGACTTTCGCAAGAAGATCGAAGTCGAGGCCCTGCACAAGGTCATCGACAACCTGGACTACTACAGCCTGCTGAAGCTCCGGCCCGGGGCTCCGATCCCGGAGGTGGAGAAGGCCTTCGCCGCCCAGAGCAAGGTCTTTCACCCCGACCGCTTCTTCGGCGTGCGCGACCCGCACTTCCTCAAGAAGGTGAACCAGATCTTCAAGAAGCTGACGGAGGCCTACCAGGTCCTCAAGGACCCCGATCTCAAGAAGATGTACGACGAGAAGATGGGCTTCCGCGCCAAGAAGGGCGAGTCGCCCGCTACGACCACGGGCCGGCAGCGGGCCGTGGGGTCGGGCAACGTCAGCAAGGCGGACCTGGAGCGGGAGAAGGCGGCCCTGGACGCTGACGACGTCGTGGCCGACCAGCGCGCCCGCAAGTACTGGGACCTGGCGCAGATCGCGGAGTTCAACGAGGACTGGAACGGCGTGGTGATGAACCTGCAGTTCGCGATGTCCTACGAGAAGGACAACCCGATCCTCGAGGAGAAGCTCAAGGGCGCGAAGGCGAAGATGGCCAAGAAGCAGGCGAAGACCGCCGCCAACCCCTACAAGATCAAGATTGTGTAGTTTTTTTCAGGGGCTTGGAGCTCGATAACCGACATCCCTGCGGGACGACCGGTTATCGAGGGTCCGGCCCCTGAGCCGTTCAAGATCGTCTGAGGTCGCCGCCGCGCCCCGCCCCTACCAGGTCGGGTTGCGCTTGAGCAGCCGGTCGGCCCGCGACGCGCTCAGGCCCCGGGCGAAGTAGAAGCCCTGGCCCAGCTCCACGTCCATGGCGCGCAGCTGGCGGAGCTGCTCGGCGGTCTCGATGCCCTCGGCCGTCACGGCCAGGCCCAGCGAACGGCTCAGATCCACGATCGTCTGCACGATCTCCGGCGCGCGCCCCTCGCGGATGCGGCTGACGAAGGACCGGTCGATCTTCAGCACGTCGATGTCGAAGGAGTGCAGGTAGTTCAACGAGCTGTACCCGGTGCCGAAGTCGTCGATGCAGAGTCGGATGCCGTGCTCCCGCAGCTCCGCCAGCACCGAGCGAGAGTCCGCCGCCGTCTCCATCAGCACCGACTCGGTGATCTCCAGCCGCAGCGTGTCCGGCTCCAGGCCGATGTCGTTGAGGATGGTGACCACGCCGCGGATCAGGTCCGGCTGCCTGAACTGCCGCCCGCTGAGGTTGACGTTCATCTGCAAGGGCAGGTCCCGCGGGTACTTCTGCTGCCAGTCCCGCGCCTGCGTCGCCGCCTCGCGCAGCACCCACCAGCCCAGGGGGTTGATGAGGCCCGTCTCCTCGGCGATCGGGATGAACTCCGCCGGTGAGACCAGGCCCCGCGTGGGATGGTTCCAGCGCACCAGCGCCTCGAAGCCCTCGATCTGCCCGCTCTGCAGGGAGACGACGGGCTGGTAGTGCAGCTCAAACTCCTGGCGGTCGACGGCCCGGCGGAGCTCGGACTCCATGGTCAGCCGCTCCACGGCGTTGTGGTGCATGACCTGGTCGAAGACGCGGTGCCGGGCCTTGCCGTCCGCCTTGGCGCGGTACATGGCCGTGTCCGCGTCCCGCACGATGTCCTCGGCCGAGTTGTAGCCCTGCAGGCTCAGGGCGATGCCGATGGACGCCGACGTCACGACCTCGTGCCCGTCCAGCCGGAAGGGGGTCTTGAGCGCCTCCTGGATGCGGCCGGCCACGAGCTCGGCGTCGTTGGGCCGGACCAGGTCGTCGAGCAGGACCGTGAACTCGTCGCCACCCAGGCGAGCGACGGTGTCGCCGGGGCGCACGCACTCCTCGACCCGGCGGGCGATGCCGCGCAACAGCTCGTCGCCGACCCGGTGGCCCAGGGAGTCGTTGATGACCTTGAAGCGGTCGAGGTCCAGGAAGAGCACCCCGAAGAGGTGCTCCGCCCGCCGCTGCGACCGGTTGACGGCGTGGCCCAGCCGATCCAGGAACAGCGCCCGGTTCGGAAGGCCGGTCAGCGGGTCGTGGAAGGCGCCGTGCAGGAGCTGCTCCTCGAAGCGCTTCTGATCGGTGACGTCGGTGATGGACCCCGCCACGCGCACGACGCGGCCGCTGTCGTCCCGAACCGCCAGCCCCCGCGCCAGCAGCCAGCGCCAGCCCCCGTCGGCGTGACGGCACTGGTGGGTGTTCTCGAAGTGCGGCGTCAGGCCGGCCACGTGGTTGGCCAGGTCCTTGCGCAGGCGCTGGGCCTGGTCCTCGTGCACGCGCCCCAGCCAGTTCTCCAGGGTCGCCCCGTCCGTCGCCCCCCCGACCATGTCGTCCCAGCGGGGGGAGAAGTAGGCCGAGCCGTCGCGCAGGTTCCAGTCCCACAGGGCGTCGTTGGCGCCCCGCGCGGCCAGGGCGTAGCGCTGCTCGCACTCCGCCAGCATGGCGCTGCGTTGGCCGAGCTCGCGCAGGGCCTGGCCGGACATGCCGGTGACGGCGACGAGCACGCCCGAGAAGAGGGGCAGGACGCGCGTGAGGGTGCCCCAGGACGCGGCGTCCAGGGCGGGGTGGGTGCCGCCGACGGCCAGGGCCGCCGCCGTGATCACCAGCGCCAGGGCGGCCGTGATCCGGGTGTTGGTGAAGGCGCCCGCCATGGCCACGCCCAGGGTGCTGCACATGAGCGCGCCGAAGACCTGCTGGCCCGTGGGGGCCAGGGTCGCCATGCCCAGGGAGCCCAGGACGACGACCCCCAGCCCGCCGGCCCAGGCGGCGCGCCAGTGGCGGCTGCGGGACAGGGCGTAGGAGCCGATCAGGGCGACGTCCACCAGGAGGTGGGTGATCAGGTAGGCGCGCGCCGGGCCCTCGAAGGTGTGGGCGGTGACGCTGAGGGCGCTGCCGACGAGCAGGAAGGAGGCGACGAAGGTGGCGCGGGCGCGGTCGTCGGCGCGGAGCACGGCGGAGCTGGGGCGGGTGAGCAGCGACCACAGCGCCTGCGGCCTGAGGTGGGCACGGCGGGGCGCGACCTCCTGGAGCCACGGCGCCTTCGCTGCTGATGCTGTTGAACCGCCCACCGCGTGCTCCCGGGAGTGTCCCCCCGGTGGGCCCTATCGGCGTTCTGCGGTCGAACTTGAGCGCTGGCGCGCGCGGCAGGGGGGATCGGCACGGCGGGACGGCCGCTCACGGGACCTGTCAGCCGGTTGCGGGGGGATCGGTGGGGTCCTGCCCGCCCGGCCCGCTCCCCTGCAACCACAGGAGCGATCCCGCCGGAAGCTCGATGCCGCCCTGCAGCGGACCGGGCGGGGTCGGACCGGTGCCCAGTCGGACCTGCCAGCCCCCCGGCTCCGCAGGGAGCGCGAAGGCCAGCGGGCGGTCCGACGGGTTGATCAGCGCGAGCAGGGGGCCGGAGCCGGGGGCGCCGCGAAGCCTCATCGCGAAGCCCTGCAGGCCCGCCCAATCGGCGCCCTGGAGCTCCGCTCCGCTCGGCGCCGACCACACGACGTCCCGCTCGCCCCCGTCGTCGGCCTCTCCGCTGAAGAAGGTGCCGCCGCGCAGGGCCAGGCATTGGCGCCGCAGCCCGAAGGCCAGGCGGGTGAAGGTCAGCAGCGCGTCCCGGCGCGGCGAGGGCGACCAGTCCACCCAGCTCAGGGGGCTGTCCTGGCAGTAGGCGTTGTTGTTGCCCCCCTGGCTTCGCCCCAGCTCGTCGCCGTGCCCCAGCATCGGCACGCCCTGCGCCAGGGCCACCGTGGCGAGCAGGTTGCGGGCGATCCGCTCGCGCGTCGCCAGGATCGCGGGGTCCGTGGTCGCGCCCTCCACGCCCCCGTTGGTGCTGTGGTTGGCGTCGGTGCCGTCGCGGTTGGCTTCGCCGTTGGCTTCGTTGTGCTTGCGCCGGTAGCTGCAGAGGTCGGCCAGGGTGAAGCCGTCGTGGCAGGCCACGTAGTTGATGCCGGCGAGGGGGCCCCGGGGGGCCTCGAACACGTCGCTGGAGCCGGCGAGGCGGGTGGCGAGCTCGGGCAAGACCCCCGGGTCGCCGCGCCAGACCCGCCGGGCCGCGTCGCGGAAGCGGTCGTTCCACTCCACCCAGGGCGCCCCGAAGCGACCCAGCCGGTACCCGTCCGGGCCCAGATCCCAGGGCTCGGCGATCAGCTTGACGCCGCGAAGGGCCGGATCGGCGGCCAGGGCGGCGACGAAGCCGGGGCTGCGGTCCAGGGTGACACCCAGGTCGAAGCGAAAGCCGTCGACGTGCATCTCCCGCACCCACCAACGCAGGCAGTCGAGGATCCACCGCCGCACCTGGGGCTCGCGCACGTCCAGGGTGTTGCCGCAGCCCGTCCAGTCGACGCCTCGCGCCGGGTCGCTGGGGTGCAGCCGGTAGAAGGTCGGGTTGTCCAGGCCGCGAAGGCTCAACAGCGGGCCGCCGTCGCCGCCCTCGGCGCTGTGGTTGAAGACGACGTCCAGCAGGACCTCGATGCCGACGGCGTGCAGGCGACGGACCATCTCCCGGAACTCGGAGACCTGCTCGCCGCGGCTCCCCGACGCGAAGCGGCCGTCGGGGGCGAAGGGCGCGATGGGCGCGTAGCCCCAGTAGTTGGTGAGCCCGCGCTCAACCAGGTGCCGCTCGTCCCAGGCCTGCTGCACGGGCAGCAGCTGCAAGGCCGTGACCCCCAGGCGCTGCAGGTGCTCCACGATCGGCGGGCTGGCCAGGCCCAGGTAGCGCCCGCGTTGCTCGGGGGGCACGTCGGGGTGGCGGGCGGTCATGCCCTTGACGTGGGCCTCATACAGCAGCGTGTCGGCCCACGCGGTGCCCGGGGGACGGTCTCCGAGCCAATCGAAGCGGGGGTCGATGAGCACGCTGCGGGGCATGTAGGCGGCCGAGTCGCCGCCGCCCGGCTGCTGACTGGGGTGCCAGCGGTGGCTGCCGGTGGTGGCCCGCGCCCAGGGGTCGATGAGCAGCTTGCTCGGGTCGAAGGCGTGGCCCAGCGCCGGCCGGGCGTCGCCGTGGACCCGGTAACCGTAGAGCGCCCCCGCCCGGAGCCCGGGCACGTCCAGGCTCCAGAGATCCTGCTCCCCGTGGCGCATGGGCAGGCGGGCGAGCTCGACGTCGGGCGCCCTGGGGTCGTACAGGCAGAGCTCGACCGCGTGCGCGTGGCGGGACACGACGGAGAAGTGGGCGCCCTCGTCGTGCAGGACCGCGCCGGGGCCGGGGGCTTGGTAGGGGGCGTCCATGGTGGGGCCGCAGGCCGCCCGTCGCCGGGCAGAGGTGCTCAGGCCTCGTCGGCCCAGGTGAGCCAGCCGCGCTCGATCAGCCGGCCGACCGTCTTCCAGAAGGAGGAGACGTCGACGCCAAGAGCCTGTTGGAGCGTGGCCGCGTTGCGTCGACCGTCCACCGCGGAGAGGAGCGCGGTCTGCGCGGGGCTGGCTGCCCGCACCAGCGACTCCAGGGGGTGGCCCAGCTGCGGGACGCGGTCCAGGCCGCCGGTGGGGCAGAGGCGGAGCGTGATCCGGCGCTCGCCAAACTGGATCCAGGGGGCCAGGCGCGGGTCCGCGGGCGTCAGGTCGGCCGCCTCGACCAGGATCTTCAGCGCGTCGCCGTCCCGCTCCACGCCGAACAGGGCCTGGGCACGCTCGAGGGCCTGGTCCACCGACAAGGGGGGGCCGGCGGCGGCCGGGGAGTCATCGACCGGCTCGTCGTCGTCGATCTCCACCGCGAACTCGCCGCTCTGCGCGAGGGGGGGCGACGCAGCCGGGCTCGCGCCCCTCGGAGCGCTCTGGGGTGCCGCGATGGGGGTGGAGCCGCTGACGGCCTCGATCTGGTGGTCGGTGATGGCCTGGAAGTCCCAGCCGGTGGCCGGGTCGAAGAACTCCTCGTCCCCCGACAAGAACTCGTCCGGGGGGACCACCGCGGCGACCTCCGGCTCCGTGGCGGGCGGCGCCCAGAACGAGCTGCTGGTGTCCTCGGGCGGCGGCGGCGGAGGGAGCGGACGCGGGTGCGCGATCTGCGTGGTCTCGGCGCCGCGCGGGCCGCGGGCCTTGTTCAGGCGGTCGAGCACGGCCTGGCTGGGGAGCTTGCCCGCTTCCTCCGCGGCTTTGCGAGCCGCCCGGAGCTTGGGGTGGGTGTTCTCCCACGGCGCCTTGTCTGGATCCGAGCTCCCTGGCGATCTGAAGACCCGTCTGGTCACGTCCGGCTGCGCCTCCTTCTGGGGGCAGTCTAGCCGGACTCGCCCCGGGGTTGCCCGGAGGAATGGTCCGGGTTCAGCGGTTCGGAATACCTGTTCCGAACACCAGGGACCAATCGAGCACGGCCAGGCAAGGCTCCGCGGTGGTGCTGGCGGTGAGCGGCTCGTCGTCCTGATCCTGCGTCGTCGGCGACAGACGGACCGTCACCGACTCGGTGGGCGTGTAGGCCTCCACCTCCGCCTCGCCGCCATCGACCTCGAACAGGCCCGGCCCGTAGACGTCGCCGCTGCCGGTGAACTCCGCCGAGCAGGCCTCGAAGGTGGGCGCGGGGTAACGGGCCACCTCGCCGTCGAAGTTCGGGCCCTCGGCCATCTCCGACCGCGCGTCGTCGAAGAAGAAGTATCGGGTGGTCACGTCCTCGCCGTCGGCCCGGGGCAGGGACTTCAGGCGCATGTTCGCCATCCAGAAGGGCTCGGCGCCGAACGCGGCCTGGAGGATGCCCTCCCACTCGTCGCAGTAGGCCGTGGCTTCCAGCGCGTCGGTCTGCATGCGGGTGCGCAGGTCGATCAGGTCCCGCAGCAGCGTGTCGTAGACGGTGCAGGAGTCGGCGACGGGCATCAGCCAGAGGGAGATGTCGTGAAAGGGCTGCTGGGAGCCCGGATCCGTGCCGCTCTGCTCGACGTAGATCATCTCCGCGAAGGACAGGGCCTCGCCGTCGATGGAGCCGGTCAGGCCGACGGGGCTGCAGCCCACGAGGCCGAGCAGGAACAGGGGCATCAGGCGCGTCATGAGAGGCTCCGCAGGCGGTCGATCAGAGGGTGGTCGTGCAGGAAGGCCCAGGTGGCCCAGTGCTGGACGTCGGCCCGGTGGCCGAACTCGTTCCAGAAGGTCAGCAGGTCGTCGGGGGTGTCCACGTCCAGGAACTCAGGCAGCAGCGCGACGGCGTGCCCCGCCTGCTCGGCGTTGGTGCGGGTCTGGGTCAGCACCGAGCCGTGGCTCATGGTCCGGGGGAACACGCCCTTCGCCGGCACGTCCATGCCCACCAGGTAGTAGCCGCCGTCCAGGTCCGGCCCCAGGACCACGCCGCCGCGAAGCGCGTGCAGCGCGTCCTGCAGCAAGTGGGAGGGCAGGTGCGGGGAGTCGGAGTTGCGCATCACGATCCGGCGGTACCCCGCGGCGAAGAGCTCGCCGAAGACCGCCGCCATGCGCTCGGTGAGGTCGTCCCCGCGCTGCCTCAGCCAGCGAAACCCGTCGCCCAGGGCGTCTCGCAGGTCCTGGGGCGGCTCGGGCTCCTCCCCCGCCCAGGCCACCCACCGGTCGCAGGGGGCCTCCCAGGCGCGCAGCTCCCGGCCGATGTCCACCAGGAATGCGCGGTACAGCGCCGCGGCCTCCTCCGGCGTGGCGGGCGGGCAGAGGCGCGTCTTCACCCGGCCCGGGAGGGGGGTCTTGACCATGACGACGACCGCGTCGGGATAGCGCGGAGACGGGGGGGAGACGGCAAAGGACATCGGCGTGCGCCGCATGTATACACCCCGGCATGTGCGGATTCATCGGAATGGTCGACAGCGGGCTGGTCGCAGCGCGCATCTCCACGGGCCTCCAGACGTTGCAGCACCGGGGCCAGGACTCTTGCGGGCTGTTCACGTTCGACGGCGCCCGGTTCCCCGGCCACCGGGGGCTCGGCCTGGTGCGGGACGTCTTCGATGAGGATGTGGTCGGCTCCCTTCCGGGCGGCTTCGGCATCGGCCACGTGCGCTACCCCACGATCGGCCGCGGGGTGGTGGCGGACGCCCAGCCCTTCTTCGAGCGGCGGCCCGGCGTGCTGATGGCGCACAACGGCAACCTCACCAACTACGAGCGCCTGCGCGAGCGCTTGATGGAGCGGTCGATCCACCTGCTCAGCAGCTGCGACGTGGAGCCCATGCTCTGCGTGTTCGCCGAAGAGCTGATGCAACGACGGCGCCGCAACCACACCAGCCACGACGTGGTCGCCGCCTTGCGCGCCACCTACGCGGTGGTGGAGGGAGCCTACTCGGCGGTGATGGTGCTGGAGGTGGACGGCGAGCCCACGATGGTCGCGTTCCGGGATCCGCGCGGCATCCGGCCCGGGGTCTGGGGACGGCGTGGCGACGGCTTCATGGTGGCGTCGGAGTCGGTGGCCCTGGACGCCCTGGGCTTCCAGCAGATGGGCGATCTGGAGCCCGGCAAGGCGATCTTCTTCCGCCCCGGCCAGGAGCCCGTGGTGCACGACGTGGAGACCGCGCGCCCCAGCCCCTGCGTGTTCGAGTCGATCTACTTCTCCCGCCCCGACTCGGTGGAGATGGGCGAGACCGTCTACGAGCGGCGCCTGGAGTTGGGCCGCCGCCTGGCCCGCCGCTGGCAGCGCAAGGGCTACGACATCGACCGCGTGATCCCCGTGCCGGACACGTCGCGCCCCGCCGCCACCGCCTTCGCCGAGGAGGTCCGTAAGCCTTGCCGGGAGGGCTTCATCAAGAACCGCTACTCCGGCCGCACCTTCATCATGGGCGACCAGGAGAGCCGCGAGAGCGCGCTGCGCCTCAAGCTCAACCTCATCCGCTCCGAGTTCGACGGCCAGCGGGTGCTGGTCATCGACGACTCCATCGTGCGCGGGACCACGGTCCGGCGGTTGCTGGACCTGATCTGGGCCCAGGGGCCCAAGTCGGTGCACCTGGCCATCCACGCGCCGCCGGTGCTCAACCCCTGCTTCTACGGCATCGACATGTCCACGGAAGAGGAGCTGGCCGCGCGGCGCTACCTGGCCGATGGCCACCGCGGCTCGCTCAGCGACGAGGAGCTGGCGGAGCTGGAGGAGCTGTGGGCGAAGGACCTGGGGGTCGACTCCCTGACCTTCCTGTCCGTGGCTGACCTGGACGGCGTCTTCCCCAAGAACCGCTGCGCGGCGTGCTTCGACGGGGACTACCCCCTGGCCATCCCCGAGGGGCAGCGCGCCAGCATCCGGCAGGATCGCACCTGCGGACGGCTCCAGCCCGTCGCAGGCTGAGCAGCAGGAGCGGGCGACCTCGAGGGCCGGACCGGCTCAGTCGATGGTCAGGCTCAGGTCGAAGGCGAGGGGGCCCAGGGCGTCGATGAGCCCGCCGTACACGTCCACGCCCAGGTAGTAGCGCCCGGCCGCGGCCGCCTCGAAGGTCAGCACCTCCTCCTCACCCTCCACCGACTTGTCGATGCCGGCGACGCAGCTGTCCCCGTCGGCGCAGTCCGACAGCAGGTAGAGCTGCAGGTCGTCCAGGCTCCAGGCCGTCGCCGTCAGGGTCTGCCCCGCGCTCAGGTCCACGGGCAGGACGACCTCCGGGCCGTCGGACGGCCAGTCGAAGCAGCCGACCTGGTCGATGCTGCTGGTGGCGGGCGCCCAGCCCTCCCCCTCGCCGGCCAGCAGGGAGTCGCCGACCGATTCGTCGCAGGTGTCAAACGCCGGCCACTCGGTGACGTACAGCGCCGACTCGAAGAGGACCGTGCCCAGGCTGGGGTCCTGCACGGTGACGTCGCGGGGCCCCGGGGCGGCGGTGGGGGCGGCCGTGGCCAGGATCGCCAGGTCCCGCGGCGGGCCGGCCGGGGACACGCCTTCCACGACCAGATCGGCGCCGAAGTCCACGTCGCCGGGGCCGAGGCCGGCGGACCAGGCCGAGGGTCCGCTGAGGGTGAAGCTCTGGCTCTGGCCGGGCTGGATCCAGCGGCGGTCCAACACGACCGTCTGGGTCTGGAGCTCCAGGGTGAAGGGCCCGCCGAAGGACTGCCCCTCCCCCGCGAAGAAGTAGCCGTCCACCGCCAGGTAGTAGGTGCCGGCCGCCTCCGCGGTGTAGGCCAGGCTCTCCGGCTCGCCGTCGAAGCCGACGTCGGCGCAGGCCACCGCCGACAGGGCATCGCCGCAGTCGCTCAGCAGGGCCAGGGCGCCGTCGGCGGGGAAGGGGGCGTCCAGCGTCACGCCCAGCGTCTCCCCTTCGGCGAGCTCCACCCGGTACAGGGTGTCCGCGGCGCCCAGGGACCAGGGAATGCACTCGTAGGTGCGCAGGTCGTTGGTGCTCCCGGCGGTGGTGCTCTGCCAGGTGCCGGGCTCGAGGGCGTCGCCCGCGTCGGCGTCGGCGCAGGTGTCCTGGGGGAGCAGGTCCAGGAGGGTGAAGGCGCCCAGCACGGTGGCGGAGTCGGTCCCCGTCGCCAGGACGAGGTCCCGGCCACCCAGCGCGGCGTCGGGGGCGATGTCGACGGCGATCACGGCCCGGTGGCTGCCCGCGGGATCCGGACTCACCGACAGGACGGTGATGCCGTCGCCGAAGTCCGCGGTCGAGCCGTCCTCGAAGGTCCCGGTCCACCAGTCCACCGCCACGGTCACCGACTCGCCCGGCCGGCCGAACGGCGGGTCCAACTGCACGTCGGGGAGCAGCTGCAGCGTGGCGCGGCGCTCCTCCCGGCTGCGCAGGACGACGGCGCCCTGGGGGTGGGGGAGGGAGGTCTCCAGCGTGCGGCCCAGGACCAGGGTGACGTCGCCGGGGCCCAGCTGGTCGTGCAGGACGTCCGCCGGCACCTCGAACTCGCCGGTGTCGGGGACGTGGGCGATCCAGGCGGGGCTGAAGAGGTCGCGGATCAGGCCCAGGGTGACGAAGCTGCCGTCGCTCCCGGGGGCCCAGCGCACCGTGAATGGGAGGGCGGCGGGGGTGCTGGTGCGGCTGCCTTCGAGGGGGGCGACCAGGGCCGCGGCGGCCGGCAGCGGGACCCCCTGGGGAGCGGACCAGCCCACGACGTCGACCCCGCCCGCGTTGTCCCAGCTGAGATCGGCCCCGGGGGTCCACGCCGCGGCGCCGGGCACCAGCGGGTCGTCCACCTGGTAGGCCTGCACGTCGTCGAAGTCGAGGCGTTGGGCCAGGTAGTTGCCCAGGCCCACGCGGGAGCCGCCGTCCCACCACGTCTGCTCGGCCGGGAGCCACGCCAGCCAGGTGGACGGGGTGACGACCTCCGACTCGCCGAGGGGCGGCAGGGGCCAGCCCCCCAGGTCGAAGCGCCAGAAGGGGGCGTCCGCGCCGTACTCGAAGGTCTGCAGGTAGCCCGCGGGGGCGAAAGGCTGGACGTCGCTCTGGGGGAAGGTGCCGAAGGCGCCGGAGAAGTCGATGTAGGAGGTGCCGTCGGCCCGCACCACGT
The DNA here is from genome assembly GCA_937907595.1 of uncultured Pseudomonadota bacterium. Lineage (GTDB taxonomy): Bacteria > Myxococcota_A > UBA796 > UBA9615 > UBA9615 > CALCXL01. The sequence goes on along the minus strand of CALCXL010000795.1, from coordinate 134 downwards.
TGGTCAGGTTGAAGACCCCGATCACGTCGGCCAGGGGATCCGGCGGGGTCGCGTCGTCGTCGTTGGCGGCCGTGTCGTCGTCGTCTGCGGGGGCGGCGCTGTCGTCGTCGTCGGGGGCGGTCGGGCAGCCAGCG
>CALCXL010000794.1 GCA_937907595.1 uncultured Pseudomonadota bacterium | reverse complement strand
GGGCAGCCGGGAGATGGCGTCGGGGCCCATCACCAGGTCCAGGTAGCTGAAGTCGCGCAGCAGCTTGCCCTGGGCCTGCTGGGCGTAGCAGCCCGTCACCCCGAGGACGAGGTTCGGGTTGGCGTCCTTGAGCGGCCGGTACCGGCCCAGCAGGCTGCGCACCTTCTGTTCAGGCTTCTCGCGCACCGAGCAGGTGTTGATGAGCACGACGTCGGCGTGCTCGGGCAGATCGGTGGAGACGTAGCCCTCCCGCTCGAGCAGGCGCAGCATGGTGCCGCTGTCCTGGTCGTTCATCTGGCAGCCGTAGGTCTGGATGTAGACCCGGGGCAGAGCGTCGGTCATCGGGCCGTCACGCGCGCCACGACTCGCTCTCGAAGCTGTCGACGTTCGCCTTGCGCTCCAGCCGCTTGACCAGGCCCACCAGGGTCCGGCCGGCGCCGACCTCGAGCCAGCGATCGACCCCGTGCTCCATCATGCTGCGCAGGGTGGCCTCCCAGAGGACCGCCTTGCTGACCTGCTCCACGAGGTTGGCCTTGACCACCTCCGCCGACGGATCCTCGGTCCACGCCCCCGTGACGTTGGGCACGTAGGGCACCGACAGCGGCCCGATCGCGACGTCGGCCAGGGCCTCGGCCAGGGCCTCCCCCGCCGGCGCGAGCAGGGAGCAGTGAAACGGCGCGCTGACGTTGAGCAGCTTGCCCATGCCGCGCTTGTCCTTCGCCAGGTCCACGGCCCGGTTCACCGCCTCCACGTGGCCGGCGATCACCACCTGGCCGGGCGTGTTGAGGCCCGCGGGCTCCACCACCTGGCCCTGGGCGGCCTCTTCGCAGAGGGCGTCGATGACCGCGGCGTCCTTGATCCCGATGATGGCGGCCATCGTGCCCACGCCCAGGGGCACCGCGTTCTGCATGGCCTCCCCGCGCAGGCGGGTCAGGCGCACGGCGTCGGCGAAGCCCAGGGCGCCGGCGCAGACCAGCGCGCTGTACTCGCCCAGGGAGTGCCCGGCGACCACGTCGGGGGCGAGGCCCTCCGCCTGGAGCACGCGCCAGTAGGCCACGGCGACCGTCAGGAGGGCGGGCTGCGTGTTCTCCGTGCGTGTGAGGTCCTCCATGGGCCCCTGCAGGATGATGCGGCTGAGGGATTCACCCAGGGCGGCGTCGGCCTCGTCGAAGGTCTGCTGCACCAGGGCCGAGCGGCCGAGCCAGTCGGAGCCCATGCCGACGGCCTGGCTGCCCTGGCCGGGAAAGACGAACGCTGTGGACATCACTTCACCTCGTACTGGGCGCACGCGACGCCGAGGAGCTTCTTCTGGCCCCCGCACTCGGCGTAGCGGCGCAGGGAGATGGCGCGGGCGCCGATGAAATCGTTGGACAGCTCGTGGGACCAGCGCAGGGACGGCCCCTTGCCGTCGTCCTCCAGGTCCGCCATGACCTCGGCCTCGCCGTTGGCCCAGATGTTCAGGACCGGCTTGCAGCCAGCCTCGAGCTCACTGCGCGGCGCAAACGCGGCCACCTGCGTGCTGCTCCGGCGGGTCGTGGGCACGTCATCGCCGAGGGGCGCGGCCTTCTTCGCGGCTGCCTCGTTGCGCGCGTCACCGTCCAGGTAGAGGCGCTCGGTGCAGAGCTCGTAGTCCAGCCGGCTGGCCGGCTCGAAGGGCACGAAGGTTCGCTTGCCCTCGGCGATCGGCGTGAACGAGCCCCCCGAGGCCCAGCCGTCCTCCAGCTCCACCCGGCACTCGTTGTTGATCGTCCCCTTGATCTGCCGCTGCCGGCCCGTGGCTCCGGTCTGCGTGAAGGTCACGCGGTCGGGGCCGGCGCCGTCGGAGCGGAGCAGGTAGCGCTCGTGGTTGCCCGGCACGTAGCGGATCTCCAGGACGCCGCCCGCCTGCACCGCTTCGAAGCGGAACTTCGTGGAGACGTTCGAGGCGCCCTCCAGCCGGGCGAAGTGCCCCGCCAGGTCCTTGAAGTTGACGTCCTTGCAGCGGTGCACGATCACGATCTCGGGCTTGCTGCCCACGTTCGAGCAGCCAGCGAGCAGCGCCAGGAAGAGCAGCAGGAGGCGAAGAGGCATGGTCGCGCTTGTACCAGCGTCGCCGGCCGGACGGAAGAGGCCGAAGTCGGCTCCCGCCCCCCGGCCTCAGGGCGACCGGCGCATGGACACCGACATCAACATGCCCACCGCGAACAGCATGGTCAGCACGGAGCTGCCGCCGTAGCTCATGAAGGGCAGGGTCACGCCGGTGATGGGCAGCAGGCCCAGGACGCCGCCGAGGTTGATGCAGACGTGGCAGAAGAGGATGGAGACCACGCCGGACGCCAGGATGGAGCCGAAGCGATCCCGCGCGTTCCAGGCGATCCAGAGCCCCAGCAGCATCTGGCCGAAGTAGAGGGTCAGGGCGCCCAGGCAGCCCAGGAAGCCCTGCTCCTCGGCGTAGACGCTGAAGATGAAGTCGGTGTGCTGCTCGGGGAGGAAACGCAGCCGCCCCTGCGTGCCCTGGCGCCAGCCCTTGCCCAGCACCTCGCCCGAGCCGATCGCGTAGCGGCCCTGGATCGCCTGGTAGCCGTGCCCCTTGGGGTCCGCTTGGGGCGCGAAGAGCACGTCGATCCGGTCCCGCTGGTAGTCGTCCAGCACGAACCGGTAGGCGAGCGGCGCCGTGAGGGCGGCCAGCAGCGCCACCACCGCCAGGGTCCGCCAGCGCAGTCCCACCGCGAAGCTGATGCCGGCGAAGATGAAGCAGAGGAACAGGGTGGTGCCAAGGTCCGGCTCTACGAAGACGAGGGCGGCCAGGGGCCCCAGGAACAGCACGGCCGGCACCGCCAGCTCCTTGATCCCCCAGCCGTCTTCCCGGGGCCGCTGCGAGAAGAAGCGCGCGCAGGCCAGCACGAGGGCGATCTTCGCCAGCTCCGAGGGCTGCAGGTTCACCGGGCCGATGGGCAGCCAGCGCTGGGACCCGCCGCGCACCGGGCCCACCAGCAGCACCAGCACCAGCAGCACCACCACCACCCCGAAGACGACGTAGGCCGCCTGCTCGAAGACCCGGGGCTCGACGAAGCCGAGGGCGAGCATGCCCACCAGCCCCACGCCCATGTAGATCGCCTGCATGCGAAAGGCCCGGGGCGCCGCGTCCTGGAGCGGGCTGCCGGCCGCGCTGTAGAGCGTGACCAGGCCCAATCCGCACAGCGCCAGGGTCACCAGGAGCAGGACCCAATCGAAGCGCCGCGCGGGCGCGCTGCGGATGACCTGGGTGGGCGCGCTCACCTCAGCTCCTCGGGGAGCAGGCCGGGCACCGCGTCCAGGCCCGCCGTCGGCGAGGGAGCCTCGGCCAGCGCGGACCGTGCGGAGGCCGCCGGAGGAACCCCGATGCGCGTGCCCGCGGCCCTCGCCTCCTCGATCCGATCCTTGAAGTACAACTCGAAGAGTTCGCGCGCGATGGGCGCAGCTGCTGTGCTTCCGTGCTCACCATTCTCCACCAGCACCGACACCGCCACCTCCGGGTTGTCGTAGGGGGCGAAGGCCACGAACCAGGCGTGATCCTTGTGGCGCTGGGCGTTGCTGGCCCCCAGGCGCACCACCTGCGCGGTGCCCGTCTTGCCCGCGAACGCCAGCTCCTTGAGCCGCTGCCGGCGGGCGGTGCCACCCACCTCGTCCACCACCGCGAACATGCCCTCCCGGATGGCCTGGAAGTGCTGGGGCGACAGGTCGACCTCCCCCATGATCTGGGGCTCGCCCCGCATCACGACCTGGCCGTCGGGGCCCACCACGCGATCCACCAGGAGCGGGCGGTGCAGCGTGCCGCCGTTGGCCAGCACGGCCGTCATGCGGGCCAACTGGATCGGCGTCGCAAGGGTGTAGCCCTGGCCGATCACCGCCGACGCCGTGTCCCCCGCGGTCCACACCGCCTGGCGCGGGTTGCCCTTGTAGCGTCGGGCCTTCCACGCCGTGGAGGGGTTGAGGGCGCCACCCTCGCCGTTGATGCCCACGCCGGTGGGCTCGCCCATGCCGAACATCGCGGCGTACTCCGCCACGGTGTCGATGCCCGCCGCCAGCCCGGCCTTGTAGAAATAGACGTCGCAGGAGCCCTTGAGGGCCTCCTTCAGCCTCACGCTGCCGTGGCCCCGGCGATTCCAGCAGTGAAAGCGGCGGCGACCGACCTTGAGGTAGCCGGGGCAGGACACGCGGGTCTCTTCGTTCCAGGTGCCCGAACCCAGGGCAGCGGCGGCCACCAGCATCTTCCAGGTCGAGCCCGGCGGGTAGACGCCCTGCAGGGCCTTGTCGACCATCGGGTGGGCCGGGTCGTCGCGGAGGGCCGCCCAGGTGGCGGTGTCGATGGGGCGCGAGAACAGCTCGGGGTCGAAGACGGGCGCGTTGGCCAGGACCAGCACGCGGCCGGTCTGGGCCTCCATCATCACCACCGCGCCCGATTGATCGCCCAGCAACTCCACCGCCCGGGCCTGCAGGTCCTGCCGCACCGTCAGGTGCAGGTCGTGGCCGGCGACCTCGGGCACCACGTCGCGGTCCAGGAAGTGGGCGATGGACTCGAAGTAGTCGTCCCCGGGCAGGCCCCCGGCCGAGCGGCCCAACTCCCGCCCCAGCGCGTCCACCTGCACCCAGTAGGCCCCGTTCCGGCCGCGCAACCAGCGCTCGTGCGCCGCCTCCAGGCCGAACTTGCCGATCAGATCCCCCGGCGAGTACCAGCCGGCGCGGTCCGTGCCCTCGTCCCGGCGTTGCAGTCGCTCGAGGTCTTCGCCGCGCACCTCCCGCATGTAGCCGATCAGGTGGGCGAAGAGGCCGCCCTGCGGGTAGGAGCGGCGGTGGCGGGAGACGACGGCGACGCCGGGCAGCCAGGGGCGGTTGGCCAATACGCGCTCCAGCTCGGCACCGGTCAGATCGGCCCGGAGGAGCGCGGGGCGCCACCGGCTGGCCTTGCGCGACTCCTCGAACGCGGACACCAGGGCGTCCGGATCGCCGCCGTCGAGCAGGGGGGCCAGCCGCGCCGCCAGCGTGGCGATGTCCGTGCGTGGCTCCAGCTCCCAAGGGGTCTCCGGCGGACCGCCCAGGGCCCCGGCCACCTGCTCGGGGGCCTGCGCGGCGCGATCGACGTCGTCGGGGGCGACCATCAGATCGAAGGAGGCGCGGACCTCCGCGATCCGCTGGCCGTGGGCGTCGTAGATCGCGCCGCGGGGGGCGGGGATCTCCCGCTGCTTGAGGTGATTCTGCAGCGCCAGCTCGGCGTAGGTCTCCCCGTCGACCACCTGGAGGATCCACAGCCGCGCCAGCAGGGCCGCGAACACGAGCATCAGCACGACCGCCGTGGCGGCCAGCCGTGACCGGAGGTCCCGAGGCCGTCCATCCCCGCGCAGCGACAGCGCGATGTCCTCGATGCGCATCACCGCCTCCGCAGGGACATGGCGCGCTCGTCCTGCCAGCCGGCGACGCGGCGGTAGACGGGCCAGAGCAACAGGGCCGCGCAGGCGGTGCCGGCGGCCTCCAGGGGCAGGCCCGCCGGCTCCCCGGGCTGTGCCGCGCCCATCATCATCACCAGCAGGAACAGGACGACCAGGCCCGAAGCGAGGGACAGCAGGAACACGCCGACCACGGGGACCATGCGATCCCGCAGCACGACCTTGCCGTGCATGGGGCCGGCCAGGCACACGACCACCGCGTACTGCAGCACCATGCGCCCCGAGGCGACGCCCGTGTAGAAGTCGGCCAGGAAGCCCAGCAGGAGGGCCAGGATCCAGGCCTCCGTCCGTCGACCGCCCAGGGCGAAGGCCGCGACCAGGGGCAGCAGCGGATCCAGGGGGAGCGCGCCGACGCCCAGGGCGGGCAGGAGGGTGGCCTGCACCGGCAGCCAGAGGAAGCCGGCGAGCACCGCCATGAGCGCCCGGGTGGGCCTCACGTCGCTCCGACGACGATCCCCGGGCAGGGCCAGGCTGCGCGCGCTCATGGCGCGGGGGGACCCACGAGCAGGCCCACGGCGTCGGGGGCGACGGGCGGAGTGGCGCGGTGGAAGGGCCCCTCGCCCCGGTCGAGCACCACCAGCACCTCTTCGATGCGGCGGGCGTCCACGGCGGGCTCCACGCGGATGTTCAAGAACAGGCCCGTCTCCGGGGTCTCGACGCTCACGACGGTGCCCAGGGCCACGCCCTCGGGAAAGACGCCGTCCTCCCCGCTGGAGACGAGCTGCGCGCCGACCTCCACGGACCCGAGGTCGCGACGCCGCACGAACCCGAGCTTGAGATCGCCGCCTCCGTCGCCCAGCAGGACCCCGCCCAGTCGGCTCTCCTCGAAGACCGCGCCCGCGGCGCTGAGCCCGTCCGACAGGAGCAACACGTCGGAGTAGCCCGCCGACGACCGCAGCACCTGGCCCACGCCGCCTTCGGGGACCACCACGGACATGCCCGGCTGCACGCCGTCCGCGTCGCCCTTGTCGATGCGCAGGGTGCGGAAGCGGGGGGACGTGCCTCGGCCGATGATCGAGGCGGCCACGGTCTCCCCCGGGACCCGCTCACGCAGCCCCACCAGGGACCTCAGTCGATCGTTCTGGTGGCGAAGCTCCTCCAGCTCCCGCGCGTCCGCCGCAGCCTCCTGGAGCTGCAGGTTCAGGCGCTGGTTCTCCGCCTCCGTGCCCACCAGCAGCAGGTACCCATCGAACACGCCGCCCACGCTGGCCAGGGCCTGCCCCAGCGCGTTCTGGATCGGGCCGGACACGCTGAGCAGGAGGCGATCGGCCGCGCCCAGGTCGGCGTCGGGCTGCGAGCGCGCACGCACATGCCAGCCGAGCCCCGCGAGGAGCACGACGACAAGCAACGCTCGAAGAGGGGGCCGGGAGGCCATGCGCGCCGGGCCTCCCTAGTGGAACGCGACGTTGCGCAGGAGCTCGATCTCCTCCAGGACCTTGCCCGAGCCGATCGCCACCGCGCAGAGCGGGTCGTCGCAGACCACCACCGGGAGTCCCGTGCGATCCGCCAGCAGCTCGGGCAGGCCTCGCAGCATGGCGCCGCCGCCGGCGAGCACGATGCCCTTGTCCACGATGTCCGCGGCCAGCTCCGGCGGCGTGCGCTCCAGCGTGGACAGCACGGCCTCCACGATCAGCTGCACCGGCTCGGCCAGGGCCTCGCGGATCTCGTCGGAGTCGATCTCGATCTCCTTGGGGATGCCGTCCATGAGGTCGCGGCCCTTGATCGCCATCACCCGCACGTCGCCGTCGGGCCAGGCGTTCCCCAGCTCGATCTTGATGCGCTCGGCCGTCCGCTCGCCGATCAGCAGGTTGTGGCGCTTGCGCACGTGGGCGGCGACGGCGTCGTCCAGCCGATCCCCGCCGGTCTTGACCGAGCAGCTGTGCACGATGCCCGCCAGCGAGATCACCGCGACCTCCGTGGTGCCGCCCCCGATGTCGACGATCATGTTCCCCGACGGCTCCGTGATGGGCAGGTTGGCGCCGATGGCTGCCGCCAGGGGCTCCTCGATCAGGTAGACCTCCGACGCTCCGGCGTTCTCCGCGGACTCCCGCACGGCCCGCTTCTCCACCTCGGTCACGCCGAAGGGAATGCAGATCACCATGCGCGGCTTCACGAAGGTCCGCCGGTTGTGGGCCTTCTGGATGAAGTAGCGGAGCATGGCCTCCGTCACGGCGAAGTCGGCGATGACCCCGTCCTTGAGGGGCCGCACCGCCCGGATCTCGCCGGGGGTCTTGCCCAGCATCATCTTGGCCTCGTGTCCGACCGCGACGACCTGCGGGTTCCCGCCGCGGGTCGTGGCCACCGCCACCACCGAGGGCTCGTTGCTGACGATCCCCTTGCCCTTGACGTACAGCAGCGTATTCGCCGTACCGAGATCGATCGCGATGTCCTTGGAGAACATTCCGAAGAGCGCATTGAACATGTGTGCACCTGCATCTGCGTGGGGACGCGAAGCCCCCTCAGCCACTACGAGAGCGTTCACCACGCGGCCCGGCGGGCGGTCCGCGCTTATGTCGGCAAGAGTTACCAGGAGAGACCCTGATGGGGGAAGTCTCCCGCTGGCTCAGGGGCCTGTCAATCGAAAATCGAGGGGTCATGGGAAAAAGCGGCGACGCTGGCAGGCAGCCCCGTGGGGCCCGTTCGCGGCCCCCGATTCCGGATTCCGGATTGCAGGATGTGCCCCGTCGCGCTCACCCTCGTGCCCGGGCCCTTGACTCCCCTGCCCCGCGCCGTCATTCTCCCCCGTCCTCCGCCGCCTCGCGCGCGTGAGAAGCCACATAAGAGTCTGGGATCCCATGCTTCGCTACCTGCGCAACAACTCTGATTCCTTCTTCAGCAAGCTCCTGCTGTTCGCCCTGGCGGCGGTGTTCGTCTTCTTCTTCGGATCGGGGGCGCTGAACTCGGCGCGCACCGAGCTCGTGGCAGAAGTGAACGGGGAGACGATCCGCGACCAGGAGGTCAACCAGCTGTGGCGACAGCAGGTGCGCTTCCAACAGCGGTTCAACCCGAACATGACGGACGCGGACCGCGAGCGCGTGCGCCTGCAGGTCATCGACGACCTCATCGAGCAGCGGCTGATGCTGCAGGCGGCCGCACAGGCCGGTCTGCTCGTCTCGCCCAAGGAGCTCCGTCGGGCGGTCATTGAGAACCCGGGCTTCCAGGACGACGAGGGCAACTTCGACCTCAAGGCCTACAAGGACTACCTGGGCGAGGACGCCAGCCGGACCGAGCGCCGGCTCCAGGAGTCCCTGCGCGAGTCGCTGCTGGTGCAGTCGCTGCAGGACGTGGTGCGCGAGTCGGTCCAGGTCTCGGCCGCGGAGATCCTGGACGCCTACACCCAGGAGAACAGCACCCGGAACGTCGAGTTCCTGCGCGTGAACACGTCGACCTTCGCCACCGCCGTGGAGGCCGACGACGCGGCGGTCACCGCCTGGGGCAGCGACCACGACGCGGAGATCCAGGAGCGCTACGACCGCGACTTCGACCGGAAGTACAACACCGCCAAGCAGGTGTCGGCCCAGCACATCCTCCTGAAGTTCGAAGAAGAGGACGATGAAGCGACGCGCGCGAACGTGCGTGAGCGCATGGCCGCGATCCTGGAGGAGGCGAAGGCTGAGGGCGCCGACTTCGGAGCCCTGGCGAAGGCGAACAGCGAGGACAGCAGCGCCCCCCGCGGCGGCGACCTGGGCAAGTTCGACAGCAAGCGCATGGTCAAGCCCTTCTCCGACGCCGCCTTCGATATGGAGCCTGGCGAGCTGAGCGGCATCGTCGAGACGCGCTACGGCCTGCACATCATCCTGGTCAACGAGGTCTTCCCGGCCGAGGTCAAGGCCCTCGCGGATGCTCGCCTGGAGATCGCCCGGGAGCTGTACCAGGAGGAGAAGGCTCCGGAGCTGGCCCGGGCCTACGCCGCTCGTCTGGTCGGCGCCCTGGACGGCAGCCTGGACGAGGACGCCGCCGCGGCCTTGCTCGACGAGCAGGGCCTGAGCATCCAGGAGACGGGCGAGTTCGACCAGAAGGCCCGCACCGTGCCCAAGCTGGGGCGCGCGCCGGAGGCCGCCACCGCCGCCTTCGCGCTCACCGCGGTCGGCGCCGTCACCAAGACCCCCGTCGAGCTGCCCACCGGCTTTGCGGTGCTGCGCCTCAAGGAATCGTCGGAGGCGGACATGACGAAGTTCGACGACGAGAAGGACACGATCCGCGACCGGCTGCTGCGCACCAAGCAGACCCGCGCGCTGGAGGCCTGGAAGGCCCAGCTCAAGGAAGAGGCCGTCATCCGCATCGCCGCCGGAGCGTGATCGAGCTGGCGCGGTCCCCCTGGGGGCCTTACCCAGAGCGCAGTCTGGAGTCCTCATGAACCGCGGCAGAGCCCTCGTCCTCGTCCTGGTCCTCTTCCTGGTCGCGGTCCTGGTGGGCTCGGTCGTCGCCATCGTCACGATGCTGCGAGGCGGCGGCGGCAGCGTGGAGGACGGCTCCACCCTGGTGCTGCAGATCGGCGGCTCCCTGCCCGAGCAGCCCATGCCCGACGACGGGCTGGCGGTGTTCACCGGCGGCACGTCCATTTCCATGCTCGAGTACGACTCGGCGCTGCGCAAGGCGGCCGTGGACGACCGGGTGGCGCGGGTGCTGGTGGAGCCAGGCGCCATGGGCACCGGCTACGCCAAGGTCTTCGAGCTCCGCGACGCGCTCCGCCGCTTCTCCACGGACTCGGGCAAGCCCGTCATCTGCTGGATGGAGTCGGCCTCCAACAAGGAGTACCTGCTGGCCACGGGCTGCGATGAGATCTACATGGCGCCGGCCGGCCTGATCCTGGTCAACGGGCTGCACTTTGGCGTGACCTTCTACAAGGGCACCTTGGACAAGCTGGGGGTGGAGGCCGACTTCGCCCGGGCCGGCAAGTACAAGAGCGCGGTCGAGCCCATGACGAGCGAGCAGATGTCGCCGTCGTTCCGCTCCATGCTCAACTCCATGGCCGACTCGCTGTTCGACGAGTTCGTTGGCGCCATCGCCTCCAGCCGGGGCATGGACGAGGCCGCGGTGCGGGCCCTCATCGACGACCCGCCGCTCACCGCCGCCGCGGGCGTACGCGCGGGGCTCCTGGATGGGCTGCTCTACCGCGATCAGCTGATGGCGAAGCTCCAGGGCGACGAGGTCGAGTCGATCCCCGCCGACGCCCCCCGGTTGGGCCTGCTCCTCCAGGACGAGCTGGCCAACGAGGCCCCGTCCGCGCTCCCGCCCGCGGACGACGTGTTGGTGGACGACGCCGCGCCGACCGCCCCCCCGGAGCCCGCTTCCGCAGCGGCGGGCGCCGCCGACGATCCGGACAGCACGGAAGTGGAGGCCGGCGACACCGTGGCCGAGGACGACGCGGACGCGCGCGAGGGCTTCGAGGATCCGGACCCGGATCTGCTCAGCCTCAGCGAGTACGCGCGCGTGCGCCCGTCTTCCCTGGGCCTGGGCAAGGGCAAGAAGGTCGCCGTCATCTTCTGCGAGGGGCAGATCATGTCCGGCGCCAGCTCGCCCGCAGGTGGGATGAGCGGCGCGCGCATGGGCTCGGACACCATCGCCGCGGCGATCCGCAAGGCCCGCAAGGACGAGTCGATCAAGGCGATCGTCCTGCGCGTGAACAGCCCCGGCGGCAGCGGTCTGGCCTCGGACATCATCTGGAGGGAGGCGGTCCTGGCCCGCCTGGTCAAGCCCGTGGTCGTCACCATGTCCGACTACGCGGCCAGCGGCGGCTACTACATCTCCATGGGCGCCGACGCGATCGTGGCCCAGCCCACGACGCTCACCGGCTCCATCGGCGTGTTCGGCGGCAAGTACAACCTGGGCGGGCTCTACGAGAAGCTGGGCATGCGCACGGACGAGGTCCAGCGCGGCGCCATGGCCGATCTCTTCGCGTCGGACCGAGGTCTGGGCGAGCAGGGACACAAGAAGTTCAGCGAGTTCATCGACGAGTTCTACGAGACCTTCATCACCAAGGCCGGTGAAGGCCGCGGCGTGTCCCCCCTGGCCATCCACGAGCACGCCCAGGGCCGGGTCTGGACCGGCGCCCAGGCGCGTGAGGTCGGCCTGGTGGACGAGCTGGGCAACTTCCGCACGGCCCTCAAGATCGCCAAGGAGAAGGCGGGCATCACCGGCGACGCCAGCCTGGTCCTGCTCCCACGCCAGCTCAGCCCCCTGGAGCGGCTGCTGGAGAGGGGGGCCGGCACCAGCCTGCAGGCCCTGCTGAGCCGGAGCGGCCTGCTGGACGCGGTGTCTGTGCGCGGACCCGCCGGGGACCCCACCGCGTCGATCCGGCGTCTGCTCGACGTCGCGCCGCTGGTGGCTTCGGGGGAGCCGGTGCTCATGGCGCCGTACCACCTGGACCTGCGCTGAAGCCCCGCCGATGACCCGCTTCCTGCGCCTCGAACTGGACTCCGAGGAGGTGGATGGCCCCTACGTCACCGCGTCCCGGGGCGAGGAGCGTCGGTGGCACTGCGATGGCTGCCGCACCACCTGGTTCGACCCCGTCCCGGGCCCCCTGGCCGTGGACGTCGACGCGCCTGAGGACGGCTGGTCCGTCTTCGGTGTCGGGGTCCTGCCCGCGGCCAGCCCGATCCTCATCGTCTCCCCCCAGGTCGCCGACGGGCTTCGGGCCCGGGGGATCACGTCCTTCGAGGCCCACCCGATCACCGTCGAGACCGTGGACGAGGAGCCGGTGGACGCTCCCTCGACCCTGGGCGGCCCCGTGGCTGGACCGGCCTGGCTGGCGCTGTTTCCCACGGGGACCTGCGGACGGATCGTGGACGTGGACGGCGACGACCGGGCGGTCTGCGCGGACTGCGGGCGGATCCCGGGCGAGCTCTCAGAGCCCTGGGCCGGCGTGCTCACGGGCGAGGGGCACGAGGGCGACGTGGTGGCGGTGCCCGGGTGGCGGCACACCACCTTCGTGAGCGAAGCGGCCTGGCAGGCGCTGCAGGATCTGGGCGTGAGCTTCCTGCGGGCGGTTCCCGTCTCGTCTTGAGGGCCCCGTGAGCGTCACCCTGCACCTCCCTGCACCGCTGCTGCGTGAGCTGCGTGAGCAGGCCGAGGAGGCCCGCCCTCACGAGGCCTGCGGCCTGCTGATCGGGCGCCGTGAGCCGCCCTCGCTGCTCGCTCTGCACCCCGCGATCAACCGTGGGCCCGCGGGGCGTTTTCTCATCGACGCGCTGGATCTCCTGGTCGCCCGGGACCGCGCCGTGTCCGAGGGGCTGGAGGTGCTGGGGCCCTGGCACAGCCACCCCGGCGGCGACTGCGCCCCCTCCCCCGCCGACCACGCCGCGGCGAAGGCGTGGCCCGGCAGCCTGTGGCTGGTGGTGGGGCGCTCGATCCGTGCGTTTCGGGCCGGCGACGGCGGGCTTCAGGCCCTGCTCGTGGAGTCGGAAGAACAGGGCGACGTGCTACAGTCGCCCGCTCTCTGAGGCCCCGATTCGGCGGCCCGTAGACCGGGAGGAACCTCATGCCCGTCGGGGTGTTCGTCGCGTTCGAAGGCGTGGAGGGGTCGGGCAAGTCCACGCAGGTGGCGCGCCTGGCGTCGGCCCTGGAGGCGGTCGGCCGGGAGGTCGTCTCGGTGCGGGAGCCCGGGGGGACCACTTTGGGCGATCGCGTGAGGGCGATCCTCCTGGACCGCGATCAAGTCGGCATGAAGCCCGTGGCGGAGATGCTGCTCTTCGCGGCGTCC
>CALCXL010000793.1 GCA_937907595.1 uncultured Pseudomonadota bacterium | reverse complement strand
CCCCTACCTCTGGCAGGCCTTCCCCGACTACTTCGGGGCCTGGCGCCGCACCGACGACTGCCCGCGCACCACCCGCGCCGGCTCCCGCTCGGAGGCGCTGCGCGCCGTCACCCACCTGGCCTGGGAGCGCGGCGACGACGCCACGGTCTGGGAGGACTCGCTCCTGTGGGCCGCCCGGCACCTGATGGAGCAGCAGTACACCGAGCGCAACAGCTACTGGGTGCCCAACTTCGAGAAGGTGCGCGGCGCCTACCCCATGGGGGTCGTGGACAACCACATCCGCATCGACAACAACCAGCACGCCCTCGTCGGCATCACCGGTGCCCTGGAGGTTGCGCGCAAGCGCGCCGGCAAGTGATCGCCCGGGGCGATCCACCCCCCTCAGCCGCCCCACCGCGCGGCTGCTCCCACGGGATCGCCCCATGAGCTTCGGCCTCGCTGTCCCCCGCCTCGCCGTCCTCCCCCTCCTGGCCGCGCTGCTCCTGGCCCCCCCGGCCCGGGCGGACGACGCCCTGGCGGACCTGGTGGAGACGGTCTCCGCGTCGGTCGTCAACCTGCACACCGCGGGCACGCGGCAGCCCACCTCGGCGTGGGACGCCATGTTCGGCGGGGCCCGGCGCTGGGACTCCCTGGGCTCCGGCTTCGTCGTGGACGCGGCGCGGGGGCTGGTGGTCACCAACGCTCACGTCGTGGGCGACGCCACGGAGATCCTGGTGATGGACCACCGCGGTCGGGTGCTGGACGCTCGGCTGGTGGGGGCCGATCGCGGCATCGATCTTGCGGTGGTGCAGGTGCCGGGGCTGGACCTGCCGGCGGTGGAGCTCGGCTCCTCCTGGGGCCTGCGGGTGGGCGAGGACGTGTTCGCCGTGGGCAACCCCTACGGGCACGGTCACAGCGTCACCCGGGGCATCCTGTCCGCCCGCGCCCGCTCCCTGGGCCGGGACGAGTTCGACCTCTTCCTGCAGACCGACGCAGCCATCAACCCCGGCAACTCCGGCGGCCCGCTCTTCGACGCCCGCGGCCGGGTGGTGGGCGTGAACACCGCCATCGACGGGCGCGGGGAGTCCCTGGGCTTCGCCATGCCCGTGGAGCTGGTCCGGGGGGCCCTGCCCCTGCTGCTGGAGGGCAAGCCCGTGGTGCCCGGCTTCACCGGGGTGCGCCTGGAGGACGTTCGAGGCGGCGGGTTGCGCGTGGCCCGGGTCTACGAAGGCAGCCCCGCCCACCGCGCCGGCCTGCAGGACGGCGACCTGATCACCCGCGTGGACGATCGGCCCATCTACGGCCGCGCCGGCTGGGTGGAGTCCCTGGGCATGGCCTTCCCGGGCAGCCGTCGCCGCCTGGGTCTGGAGCGGGCCGGCGGGGCCCTGCAGGCGGAGATCGCCCTGGTGGAGCGCGCGGCCTGGGCCAGTGCGGTGGCCGGCCCCGTCGCCGCCATCGACCCCCTGTACGTGGTCGTGCAGGCGCTGGCCCCTGACGACGCCGATCGCCTGGGCGTCGCCAGCGGTGTGCGCGTGGTGGAGGCCCGCCGCGGGTCGGTCTTTCGACGCGACGACGTGCTGCTGGAGGTCAACGGCCTGCCCCTGACGTCGGTGGAGGCAGCGGACGCCGTGGGCAACGACGTGCTGCGCCGCCGGGCCCTGGACGCCATCGTGGTGCGCGGTGGCGGGACCGTCCGCATCGCCAACCGCTGGTAGCCCCGGGACCTTCCCCACAAAAGCCGTCGCCGTCGCCCCCCCGACGGGGCAGCCCGTGGGATAGGATGCCCACGCATGAAGCCGGCCTGGGCGATCGTTCCTGCACTCGTCGCCTTGGTGGCCGTGCTCCCCTCGCCAGCGCACGCGCGCAACTACTCCACCGACATCGACGTGCTCGACGAGCAGGAGCTGCGCCAGCTCTACTACGACGGCCTGTTGGACGACGAGGAGTTCGAGATCCTGCTGGGGCTCTTCGACACCCCGGTGGACATCAACACCAGCGGCCGTCAGGACCTCTACCAGCTGCCCGGGGTCAGCGACGCCGTCGCCTCGGCGATCGTGGACGAGCGGGTCGCCAACGGGGTCTACGCCTTCCTGGACGACGTCGCCGCCCGCGTGGAGGAGGTGGACAAGGAGCTGCTGGACCTGATCCGGCCCTTCGTCCTGCTCCGCCTGCCCAAGGGCAGCTCCCCGGCGGTGCGCGGCAACTTCGACTTCGGCCTGTACAAGGCCTTTGAATCCCGTCGCCCCCTCGTGGACGACCACCCCGGCAAGAGCCACAGCGCCCGGCAGCTGGGCTACGACAACTGGCCGGCGATGATGTTCGCGGGGGGCGCCGAGCTCTTCGGATGGCTCGACATCGGCCTGGCCGCCACGGTGCAGGAGGGGATGAGCAGCATCGCCTACGAGCCGGCGTCCCAGGACTTCTACGGCACCTGGGGCACGCCGGTCTTCCGCCCCCACACCGGCTACATCCGCGTGCAGCGCCCCAAGGGCGAGGTCCTGCTCGGCACGTACGACGTGCACTTCGGCCACGGCCTGGTCCTGAGCACGCTGTCCGGCCGCGATCGCCACGGGCTCTACGTGCGGCGCGCCGGCATCGGCGGCAGCGACTCCATCCGCGAGCACTCGGGCCTCATCGGCATCACCGCCCGCGCGCCGTCGGTGCCCGTGGGGCGCGCCACCCTGGACCTGACGGCGGTGGGCTCCATCCGCGACTACGACCAGTACGTCGGCTACGTCGGGCTGAGCGACGGCGAGGACCTGGACCCCGCCGACCCGGCGACCCTGGCCCCGGGCCCGCGGATCTGGGTCGACGGTCAGCGCACCGCGTACATGACCATGCCGCGGGTGTTCCGGGTGGGCCTGGTGGGCGGCAACGTGGCCCTGCGCTTCAACCGCCGGACGGCCATCGGCGTCACCGGCTACGGCGCCTTCCTGGACAAGGCGGTGATCGAGGGCGTGGAGGACCAGAACACCCTGCTGCTGCGCCAGCGCTGGCCCAACGATCCGGGCTTCGGCACGGTCGGCGTGCACGGCTCCTTCGGGGTCTGGCTCTTCGACCTGAGCGCGGAGTACGGGCTGTTCCTCAGCCAGGGCGTGGCCGCCAACGCCTTCTTCTTCGTGGCGGAGATGGAGCCGGCCTGGGGTGAGTTCGTGCTCGCCCTGCGCCACTACGACGAGGGCTACGGCAACCCCTTCAACCGCGGCGAGTCCAACGCGGACCAGCTGGCCGGCAACCGCGCCCGCAACGAGCAGGGCATCCGCTTCCAGGCGACGATCGCCCCGGACAAGAAGTTCGAGGTCCGGGCCCGGGTCGATCTGGCCCGCAACATCCGGTACGACGTGCTCGACCTCAACGTGCGCGGGCGCCTGCGTGGCACCCCGGTGCCCTGGCTGCAGCTGGGCGGCAACGTCGCCTTCACCAACCAGAACCTGGAGATCAACGGCCGGGAGCACACCTACGGCAGCCTGCTGCGCAGCGTGGTCAGCGATGTCAGCTACGCCGGCAGCAACGTGATCGAGCTGGAGGTGGACGCCGACGAGCTGGAGGACCTGTTGTTGTCGGCGGACCGGGCGGTCAGCCACGCGGGGGAGAAGATCAGCTGGGCTGGCCAGGTGAAGCTGCAGCACAAGAAGCTGGGCAACGTGACGGTCCGCTACAAGCAGGACTTCACGGACAACCGCAAGACCTTCCTGCGCAACGGCGCCTGCGAGACGGACATGCAGCGCGGCCACTCGGTGCGGTTCATCGGCCGCCTCAAGCCCACCAAGAGCACCACCATCGCCGGCGGCGCGGCCTGGTTCGACGAGGACTGGGACGGGGACAAGTCCAACGGCGCAGAGAACGGCCCCTCGGCCGCCCTGGGCTACCTGCAGGTGGAGCAGAAGATCAAGAACAAGGTGAAGTTCAAGCTGCGCGGATCCCTGGGCCGGCGCCTGGAGGACCCGCCGTCGGTCTGCGACGAGGGCCGCGAGGGCCTGCCCAGCTACGACTACACCTACGAGCCCGACGAGTTCGATACGCGCTTCTTCGGGGAGCTGCTGTTCCGCATGAGCATGAAGTTCTGACCGGCCTGGGGGCTCCAGGGGGTCCTACGGGGCGCCGCGCCGCTGCCGTGGGGAGATGGGTATGAGGAAAGATCGCCTCCGGAGCGTCTGCGCCCTTGCCGCGCTGTCGTTGATCGCCGCCGGCACCCTGGGTGCTCGGGGCGGCGAGGATCGTCCGGCCGCGGACACCCTGCGCATCCACGTGCTCAACGTGGGTCAGGGCGACTCCACCATCATCGAGGGCCCGCGGGACGAGAGCGGCGATCGCAAGATCATGATCGTCGACGCCGGCGAGAGCACCAAGCTGGGCAACGAGGCCCAGCACGTCATCGAGCCCGCCCTGCGCAACCTGACCGACGACGGCAAGAAGGGGCGGCCCATCCTGGAGGTCGACTACCTGATCCCCACGCACTACCACAAGGACCACATGGGCTCGGTGGCGGGCAAGGAGCCCACGGGCATCTTCTATCTGTGGGAAGCGCTGAACATCAAGGTCAAGAAGATCCTGGACACGGGGCTCAACTACGACGCGTCGGGCCAGGGCGATCGCACCTACCGCGAGTGGGTCAAGACCAACAACCCGGTGCGGGAGACGCTCAGCTTCCAGCAGACCGGGCCCGATCGGCAGATCGACATGGGCCCGGACGTGTGGGTGGAGGTCCAGGCCGTCGGCGCGGAGGTGCCTGGGCGCGGCCGCGTGGTCAAGGACAAGTGGATCGCCACCACGTCCCAGAACGACTTCAGCACCGCCATGGTCGTGCACTTCAAGAAGTTCGACTTCTACGTGGCGGGGGACCTCAGCGGCTACCTGCACGAGTCCTGGGGCTCCTGGTACCACTCCATCGAGGCCGCCACCTTCCCGCAGCTCCGCCCGGTGGAGGTCTACCGCGTCAACCACCACGGCAGCCAGTGGTCCAGCGCCTACGCCTTCCTGCAGCGGCTGAAGCCCATCGCGTCGGTCATCTCCTGTGGGCGCGGCCACCACCACCCCAACGAGTACACGGTGCAGCGGCTGCTGGGCTTCGAGGACTACTGGACCGGCCGGCCCATCGGCAGCGACATCTTCCAGACCAAGCTGGACGACGGCTTCCTGCTGGAGGGCCCGCACCCGCACACGCTCAAGACGCAGAACGTTGCCAACGGGCACATCCTCATCGAGACCGACGGGGAGACGTCCTTCTCCCTCTCCATGCCCGGGGTGGAGCCCATCTACTTCCCCCTGCACGACGACCCCGCCTTCACCGACGTCCCCTGGTCGGTGAAGAAGGCGATGGAGGCGGCCCGGGGCGACGGCTCGGAGGCCAACGACGAGCTCAAGTGGAGCGAGGTCTACGACCGCGCGGACGTGGAGGAGGGCAAGATCAAGACGCCCGCCGTGGACAAGGACATGCGCGGCGACTGATCTACCGCGCTGCCGTCGTCCCGCGCTTCGGGCGCCCCGTTCGCCCTACACCAGCTCGCTGAGCGCCTCGCGGATCCGCGCCAGGCCGCGGTCGATGTCCTGCAGGCTGACGGCGCCGATGGACAGCCGCACCCAGCCCGTGTCCCGGCCGATGCCGAAGGCGGTGAAGGGCACCACGCCGAAGCCCGCCTCGTCCAGCAGGAAGGAGCGCAGGTCCTCGTCGGACTGGAAGCTGCGCCCGCGGCAGGAGCGGCCCTGCACCCCGAAGTTCACGCTGAGGTAGATGGCGCCCTGGGGCGCGATGGAGGAGACGGGCAGGCCGTCGCGCCCCATGGCCGAGAAGCCGTCGTGCAGCGCCATGAGCCGCGCCTCCACGCCGGCCTTCATGTCGGCGTGGTAGCTGCTGATGGCCTCGTGGGAGAGCAGGAGCTTCGCCGTGGCCACCTGGCCGGGGCGCGGGGCCCAGGCCCCCATGTGGCCGATCAAGGCCTTGTACGCGCCGCTGAGGGCCGGAGGGACCACGCCCCAGCCGATGCGCAGGCCGGTGGCGGCGAAGGACTTGCTGATCGCGTCCACGAAGATGGTGTACTTCGCCATGGCCGGCCGCACGTGCACGGGGGTGATGTGCTGCGTCTCCCCGAAGGTGAGCATCCAGTAGACCTGGTCGTACATGACCATCACCGGACGCTCGCCGACCGCCTCACGTCGGGCGTTCTCCGCCAGCACCACGTCGCAGATGCCCGTGAGCTGCTCGGCCGAGTAGGCCGTGCCCGTGGGGTTGAGGGGCGAGTTGAGGGCCAGGAGCCGCACGCCGTCGAGCTTGTCGGCGATCATCTCCCCGGTCAGCAGGAAGTCCGTGGAGCGGTCCGCCTCCACCGTCACCGCCTCGCAGCGGTTGATGATCACGTAGTGGTGGTTGTTCCAGGAGGGCGTGCCGTACAGCACCTTGTCCCCGGGCTCCAGCACCAGCGCGGCCGTGGCGTAGATGGGCGGGCGCGCGCCGCTGCCCATGATCACGCTGTCCACCGGGTACTTGAGCCCCAGCTCCCGCTCGTACATGGCGGCGACGGCGGCCCGGGTGGCCGGCAAGCCCACGGCGGGGGGGTAGTTGGTCTCCCCAGCCTGCAGCGCGGCGATGATGTCGTCCCGGAAGCTCGCGGGGATGCCGAACTGATCGGGGTCGAAGTCCCCCACGGTCAGGTTGCAGATGTCCCGACCCTCGGCCTGCATGGCGTTGATCTCCCCCGCGATGCGCAGGATCGTCGATCCGGACATGCCCTGGCTCATGCGGTTGAGGGCGAGCTTGGCGAAGGCGGCCCCCTCCTCCCCGACGGGGGCGTAGGGGGCGATGTCGATCACGGCCATCTCAGGACTCCGACGCCGCGCGGTTGCGCAGCCACTGGTTGATGCGGTCGTAGGCGACCATGAGCACGATGGATGCGACGCCGATGGCGCCGATGTCCCACCACAGGGCGGAGGGGTCGTACGTGGTGAAGAGCAGCTCCTGCACCTCCAGCCCGGTCTTGCCGAGCTGCTGGGCCAGGACGTTGACGGTCTCCCCGCGATCGATGGCGTCGGCGGCGACCTGCTCCATGCCCTGGTGTTCGACCAGGTACTTGCGGGCGAGGTTGGCCTTGTCCCCGCCGGTCTCGTAGGCGCTGCCGGCCAGGTAGGAGCCGGCGATCCAGCCGATGGCCACCGGGATGTTGGCGTAGCCCATGAACAGGCCCTCCTGGCCCTTCTTGGCCAGGGTCGCCAGGTACTCCATCTTCTTGGGCGAGCTCAGCATCTCCCCGATGGAGAAGACGGCGATGCCGCCCAGGCAGACCAGGCCGACGGTCGCGGTGCCGGCGAGCACGGAGCCCGCGGTGGCCACCGTCATGCCGATGATGATGCTGGTCAGCGGCCGCACGTAGGAGCTCAGGTAGGCGAAGAAGATCATCGTGAAGACGATCAGGCCGGGGTTGAGGTTGATCATCCACTCCGGCGGCACCTGCGCGCCCTCGGCGGCCATCGTGATCAAGCCGGCCGAGCTCGCGGTCAGCCTTGTGTAGACCAGCGGGATCCCGCCCGTCACGCCGATCACCGCCGCCGCGATCGCCAGCGTCTTGGCCGGCAGCCGGGTCCCGAAGCCTGCGCCGCCCGCCACCAGGCCGCCCAGGGCTGCGACCGCCACCAGGGCGCCCCCGCCAAACACGAAGGTCAGGGGGGCGACCAGCGCGCCGAAGAAGGCGACGCCGACCACGATGTAGGAGTTCCAGGG
>CALCXL010000792.1 GCA_937907595.1 uncultured Pseudomonadota bacterium | reverse complement strand
CAGCGACGTCGGCGCCGGGGATGTAGAGCCGGTGGTGGTAGGGGGTGATCATCAGATCGGCCCGCCGCTCGTTGATGTGCTGCCCCAGCGAGTCGCCGTCGGTGTCTGCGGTGTTCATCACCTCGAAGGACGTGTAGGTCGGCAGGCGATCCCGCGACGCGAGGAAGCTGACGCCCAGGTCCACGGACGGAAGGTAGAGGTCGAAGCGCAGGCCGCCCTCGAACAGCCGTGCGACGTCGTCCCCGGGCACGACCTCCTTCTCGAACTGGGCGTAGTTGTTGGTGAAGTCGATGGCGCCGAAGGGGGTGGGCACCGACTGCCCCTGGGGCAGGCTCCAGGTGTTGTTCCAACGGGACGGATCGTCGGGGCGGAAGCGCGCGGGCGCGAAGGCCGGCACGAACACGCCCTGGATCGACACCGGACCGCGGGCGAAGCCCACCAGGAAGCCAGGCACGGGCAGGGCTTCGGGGAAGAAGAGCTCCTCGTAGTCCTGGGCCACGAGGTTGTCGGTGGGGGAGTTGACGTCCATCTTCCCCCAGCGCTCCATCAGCGCCCCCGCCTCGAAGCGGAAGCCGTGGCTCTGCAGGCCGATCACGGCCTCTCGGAGGATGACGCGGTTGCCGCGCCCGGCGTCGTAGAAGTCGTGCCGCAGCTCGACCTCCGCCCGAGCGCTCACGATGCGGTAGCGGGCCTGCACCCGGGGGGCCAGGCGGATCATGGCGACCACCGGGGCTGCCTCGGCGCCCGGAGGCGCGACGCCCTCCACGCCCAACAGGTACTGGTGGTAGTCGAAGGCGGCGAAGCCACCCAGCACCACCTCAGGCAGCTCGATCCCGCTGGCCGCCGGTCGAGCGGCCGTCGGGTCCCCGCCGGGAAGCGCCGGCAGATCGGGCAGCTCCGGCAGCTCCGGGATCGGCGGGGCTTCGGGCACCGGCGGCGCGGGGCCTTCGTCCTGGCCCTCGTCCTCGTCCTCGCCAGCGCCCTCCCCTTCCTCGGCATCCTCGGGCTCGCCCGCCCAGGCCGCCACCGGGAGCAGCCCCAGCGCCGCCCACAGCCAGATCGCAGAGCGGGTCACAGCGTGCCCAACCCGCTCGGGGAGAAGACGGAGTCGTCGAGCTTCGGGTCCACCGCGCGCTCGTACACGCGCATCACCGTCGTGTTGCCCGTCTGCACGTTGGAGATGGACGCCTGATCGAAGCGCCACGAGGTCCCCGCCTGCGTCAGGCCCGTCGCCTGCAGCACCTTGAGCAGGGCGTCCGTCTTGTCGTAGAAGTCGACGCGGTGCACGACGTGGTGCTCGGTGTCCAGATACAGCACCACCCGGCCGTAGCCGCTGAGCTTCGCCGCGGCCTCGTCCTTCGGCTTGTCCTCCACCTGCGTGCAGGTCCGCCCGTCCCCGCAGGCCACCTGGCCCAGCGCCGTGTAGACCCGTCGCTCCTCGTCCACCTGCACCGTCAGGTCCTCGATGGTGAACTCGCTCTGCACGAAGGAGTCGGAGCGGTCCTGCGGTGCGATGCGGCGGGTCTGGCGGAGGGCCGGCACGTACATCCAGTTGTCGGTGCCGCCGCCCTTGCGCGCGACCATCAGCAGCGAGGTGCCGGCGATGGACGCGGGGCTCTCGAACTTCAGCCGCATCTTCGCGCCGTCGGCGCCGCCGCCCTTCGTCCACATCCGGAAGTTCCGCGTCTCCGTCCGCCCGTCGGCGAACGCGAGGTGCATCTGCACGCGGACGACCTCCCCGGGGCTCTGCATGGCCGCTTCCATCCGACGGATCAGCGGCAGCCCGTCCTCGGCGTGGGCCGGTCGCAGGGTCAACAGGACGAGGGCCACGAGGCCGAGGCGGGTCAGGGACAGCAGGGTCATGAAGGATCTCCGCGTGAGGGGCGGGCACGCGCGTTATAGCAACCCACCGCGACGGTCTGCGCGCCCCGGTGGTTGGACCGGCGCCGGGCCTGCGCGGGTCCAGGAGCGGTCGACGCGGGCTGCATTACGAAGAGATCGTCACGAGGCCTCCGCAGCGATCGGCGGCGGGGGAGTCCGGCGCGATCGTGGGTTCCGCCCGACGTCGGCCTCAGCCGCCCTTGTGCTGCTCCTGCTCCGCCGGGAGCCAGCACTCGGTCTCCACCTCTCGGCAGGTGCCGCCGATCACATTCGAGCCCGTGTTGCAGTCGAAGGTCGCGCGGCGCACCGCGGTCTCGAAGGCACGGTACTCGTCGCAGGCCTTCGCCTCGTTGCGGAACGTGGGGTTGCTCCCCGTGCGCACGACCAGGCGGGGTCGGCCCTCGACCGTCGCCTCGCAGGTCCAGTAGGTGGCCCGGCAGGTCGTGACCTCGCGCCAGTCCTCGCTCAACCACTGCTGCACCTTGCTCATGCCCAGCCCACCGCCGACGGCGATCGAGCCAAGACACAGGTACATCAGCGCCTCTTCGCGTCTCACAAGCACTCCGCCGGCCCCAGGGGGCCTGCCCCTGCTCATCGGCTGCGCGCGCCGTGACTTGAGCGTACGGCTTGCTCCGGACCCGTGCGAGCCGCTAGAAGTCGATGGGGAGAGCCTGGCCACCGGGGTCGAGCGCCTCCCTTCCCGGGTCGGGAGCCCGGTTTGGAGGGACACTCGTGAGCGATGCTCCGGCCATTCGGCCCGAGGACATTCCGATCCCCGATTGGATGCGTTCGCACCTGAACTCGTTCGGGCCCGACGGTCTGCTCTGCGTGGACGGCTCCGGGACGATCCTGGGCTGGAACCAGGGCCTCCTGGAGGTTCTTGGCGAGCAGAACCCCGGAGGGTGGGTGCTCCGCCCCATGGCGGAGATCCTCGGCTGGCCCGACGGCGGCCCCCAGGACGACCTCTTCTCCCGCGCGGAGAAGGACGGGTCCTGCCGGCAGGACGTCAACTACCGCGGCCCCGACGACGCCATGCGCGGCGGCGAGATCACGGTCACGCTGGCGTCGCAGCCCGGGGAGGCCCGCTGCTTCTTCGTCTACCTGCGCGACCGCTCCGGACAGCGCCAGGTCACCCGCGACCTGATGGAGCTGCAGATCCAGCACCGCATGCTCATGAAGCTGGCCGGCGGGCTGGTGCTCGTGGTGCTGCCGGTGCTG
>CALCXL010000791.1 GCA_937907595.1 uncultured Pseudomonadota bacterium | reverse complement strand
CATGATGGCGCTGCGCTGCTCTTCGGTGGTGCCGTGCAGCGACACCGCCAGGTTGATGCGCGAACGCTCGCCCAGCTCCTTCATCTGGGGGATCAGCCCCACCGTGCTCAGGGTGATCTTGCGGTGGCTCAGCCCCAGACCGTCGGGGTGCTGCGCCGTCTCCATGGTCTCGATGACGTTGTCCAGGTTGAGCAGGGGCTCGCCCATGCCCATCAAGACGATGTTGGTCACCGGCTTGTCCGGCGAGTGCATCGTCGCCTGCACGACCTGGCCCAGGATCTCGCCCTTCTCCAGGTTGCGCGTGAAGCCGCCCTTCGCCGTCACGCAGAAGTCGCAGTCGATGGGGCAGCCCACCTGCGTGGAGATGCACAGCGTCATGCGTGTGTCTTCGGGGATCAGCACCGACTCCACCTGCAGGCCGTCGTGCAGCCCCCAGAGGAACTTCATGGTGCCGTCGGAGCTGCGCTGGACTACGCGCTCGGTCAGGCGGCTGATCTTGGCGATGTGCACCAGCTTCGCGCGCGCCTTCTTGCTCACGTCGGTCATGGCGTCGAAGTCGGTGACCTTCTTCTGATAGATCCACTTGAAGAGCTGCTTGCCGCGGAAGGGCTTGTCCTCCAGCACCTCCACCGCGAAGCGCTGCAGGTCCTCCAGGCTCATGCCCATGAGCTCGGTGCGATCGTCCGGCGGCTCGACCGCGGCCTTGCTGCCCAGCTGAACGAGATCCGTCACAGGTCCCCCCCCACGGGCTCGACGTTGACGGTCATGGTGCCGACGTCCACGCCCAGCACGCCGCCGGCGGCCGGCACGATGATGCCGCTGGACATGATCGACTTGAACGCCTCCTCCACGGTCATGGTCAGGGGGATGCAGTCGTCCTCGGGGAACATCACGAAGAAGCCCGAGGTGGGGTTGGGCGTGGTGGGCACGAAGACGCTGATCATGCTGCAGCCGACCGCGCGCTCCACGCCCTCCCAGGCCTTCGCGGTGACGAAGCCGAGCACGTAGGCCCCCTCCCGCGGGAACTGCACCAGCACCACGCGCTGGAAGTTCTGCGCCTGCCGGCTGAACACCGTCTCCAGGAGCTGGCGCACGGCGGAGTAGATGGTCCCCAGGATCGGGGTGCGCTGCAGCGGCTCGACGACCGTGCGCACCAGGGCCCGCCCCACGAAGCCGCGGGCGAAGGCGCCGACGAAGGTGAGGATCACGACCGTCAGCACGAAGCCCAGGCCCGGCGTCTTGAGCAGGGGGATGGACGCAGGCGAGCCCGGCGGCGTCCAGCGGAGGTCCCGGATGGCGTGGGGCAGGAAGGCCAGCACCCCGTCCATGTTCAGGACGACGCGGTCGAACACCCACCAGACGGCGACCAGGGGCACGGCGGAGACCAGCCCCGCCACCAGCGAGTCGCGCAGGAACTTCTGCAGCCGGCCCGACGTCGGCTTGTCGCCGCTCACGCCTTGCTCCGCACGAACGAGACCGCGAAGTCCTCGCGGTCCAGCCGGCCGTCCCGCACGATGCGCACGTCCTGGCCCACCCGGCGGCCCAGGGCCTCCAACGAGTCGACCTCCACCTCCTCCAGGAAGCCGGCCACCGACGGCGCCACGCGGAGCTGCAGGGGCCGATCGACGCTGGCGCTGCGGACCTGCCGGTTGGCCTCGCGCAGGACCTGGTAGGCGACCGTCTCCACGGAGCGGCTGCGGCTGCGGCCGGAGCAGGCGTCGCAGGTGTCCAGCAAGGTCACGGACAGGTTCTCGCGCACGCGGCGGCGGGTCATCTCCACCAGGCCGAACTCGCTGATGGGCAGCACCGTGGAGCGCGCCGGGTCCCGCTGCAGCAGCTCCTGCAGCCTCTCGAAGAGCAGGCGACGGTGATCCAGCTCCTCCATGTCGATGAAGTCGATGACGATCAGGCCGCCGATCTCCCGCAAGCGCAGGTGGCGGACGATCGCCTCCGCCGCCTCCAGGTTCACCTTGAAGGTCATCTCCGCCAGGTTGCGCCCGCCGGTGTAGCGGCCGGAGTTGACGTCGATGGCGGTGAGCGCCTCCGTGTGATCGATGACGATGGAGCCGCCCGAGGGCAGGCGGACCTTGCGGGCCAGGGCCTGCTCGATCTGGGCCTCCAGGCCGCTGCCCTCGAAGACGGGGGTGGCCTCCTCGTACAGCCGGATCCGGTCGACGAAGCCCGGCAGGTGTCGCGCCGCGAAGCTGCGGGCGCGGTCGAAGTCGCCGCGATCGTCCAGGACCAGCTCGGTCACGCTGGTGGTCAGCAGGTCCCGCACGATGCGCAGCACCAGATCCGGCTCGGCGTACAGCGAGCTGGGCACGGGGGCGGTGTGGCCGCGCTCGTGCAGATCGCGCCAGTCCTCACGCAGCAGCTCGGCGTCCCGGCGCAGCTCGTCCTCGCTCCGGCCCACGCAGACGGTGCGCACGATCATGCCCTCGCCCGGCAGGCGGAAGCCGTCGCAGATGGCGCGCAGGCGATCGCGCTCGGCTTCGTCCTCGATGCGGCGGGAGACGCCGACGTGGTCGGAGTGCGGCAGGTAGACCAGGTAGCGGCCCGGCAGGGCCACCTGGGCGGTGACGCGGGCGCCCTTGGTGCCAAGGGGCTCCTTGCTGACCTGCACGGTCAACACCTGGCCGGGGCTCAGCTGCTTTTGGATGGGCTCGTGCTTGCGGCGCTCGGGCTGGGGCTCGGGCTGGGTCTGCACCTCCACCCGGGCCTCCCGCACCGCCTCGAAGGCGCCGGTGATGGCCTCCGCCACGGCGTCGGGCACGTCGGCGTCCTCGCCCAGGGCGGGATCCGGCGGCGGCGGCGGCTCCTTCTGCTCCACCAGGTCGCCCACGTACAGGAAGGCGGCGCGGGGCAGGCCCAGGTCCAGGAACGCGGCCTGCATGCCGGGCACGATGCGGACCACGCGGCCCTTGTAGACGTTGCCGACCACGCCGCGATCGTGCCCTCGCTCCACCTGGAGCGCGACGAGCTGGCCGTCCTCCACGATGGCGGCGCGGAGCTCCGAGCCGGTGCGGTTGACGTAGATGGCGGAGCTGGGATCGGTCACGGGTGCGCTTCCTGCGAGGAGCCCTTCATAGCAGGGACCTCTTCGAAGAGGGTCGCGGCCCGCACGACCGTCCACCCGTCGACGCCCTGGGCGGCGGCCGGGCCCCAGATCGCCTCGACCAGATCGCGCACGCGCGCGCCGGCTCCCTGCGCGGGCAAGGTCAGCTCCCAGCCCGGGTCCGAGGCCTCCAGGCGGGTCACGGCGCTGCGCAGGTCGACGGTGCGCACCTTGCCCTTCTTGGTGGTGTGCTCCACCAGGATCGACTCCTTCGCCAGGAAGGCGTGCGCGCCCACCGCCGGGTCCACGCCGTCGGGCGGCACCACGCGGTAGGTCCAGCCGCTGACCAGGGCCGTCACGCTGGACCGGGCCATGGGCACCTCGCGCACGCCGTAGACGGGCAGCTCGTCGGGCATGGCCACGCGCAGCGCCTCGGCGAAGGCGACGACGTCGACGGGCCGCTTGAGCTCGATGTCCACGTACTCGGCCACCGACGCCATGCCGGCGGGCAGCGGCGGGGTGAAGGTCATCTTGATCTGGGGGTGGAAGCCCTGGGACCAGATCACGGGCGCGTCGATGCGGCGCAGGGCCCGCTTGAACGCGCCCATCACCTCCAGGTGGCCCAGGTGCACCAGGGCGCCGACCTTGCCGTAGCGGGCCTCGACCTTGACGCGAAGCTCCGCCGGCAGCCGGGTGTCGAACACGTCGGCGAAGGGCACGGTCGTGTTGTTGCCGACCTTGCTGGCCTCGTGTCCGTGGGGCACCACGCGATCGACCGCGACCGGCGACGCCTCCTCGGCCGCCGTGCGGGCCTCGTGCGCGGCCTTGGAGGCGCGGGCGGGCTGCGATCCGGGGGCCATGCCCTGGGGGGGCACCGCGTCGACCACGTTGTTGGCCTTCTTGGCCGGCGGCCGCGGCATGGCCACGAACTGCGGGTCCTCCATCTTGCGGCTGATGCCGTAGGGCTTGCGCACGCGGTGCAGCTGCTCCTCGCCCTTCGTGCGCACGTCGTAGACCCGGTTGTGGATCGTGCCGTGGTCGCAGACGCCGCAGTCGTAGCAGGGCTCCGTGGTGCAGTCGGGCACGAAGCCCGCCTCCAGGCTGTCCATCCAGTCGGCCCACAGCCACTCGGGCTTCATGCCGATGTCGATGTGGTGCCAGGGGAAGACCTCCGTGGCGTCGCGGCGGCGCTGGTTGAAGAAGGCCGGCTCCAGGCCGGTCTCCTCGAAGGCCCGGTACCAGGTGGCCTCGTTGTTCTTGAAGTTCTCCTGCCAGCCGTCCAGGCGGGCGCCCAGCTCGTAGGCCCGGCGAAGGGCCTTGCCGCTGCGGCGATCGCCCCGGGAGTAGATGCCCTCCATGACCGAGGAGCGCGGGTCGTGCCAGCGGAAGCCGAGCTTGGCGTAGCGAAGCTCACGGCGCAGGAAGTCCTGCTTCTCCCGGATCTCGTCCAGGGGGATCTGGCGCGCCCACTGAAAGGGCGTGTGGGACTTCGGCACGAACGAGCTGACGGACACCGTGATGTTGGCGCCGCGGTTGTAGCGACGGGCCTGCTTGAGGCAGCGGGCGCCCAGGTCGACCATCGCCTGCAGGTCGTCCATCTGTTCGGTGGGGAGGCCGAGCATGAAGTAGAACTTCAGGCTCTTCCAGCCGCGCTTGAAGACCTCGCCCACCATGTCGATGAGCACGTCCTCGTCGATGACCTTGTTGATGACGGCGCGCAGGCGATCGCTGGCCGCCTCGGGCGCGACGGTGAAGCTGGTTTTCCGCACCCGGTCGATCTGGTCCATGATCCCCGGCGACAACGTCTCCAGACGCATCGACGGCAGGCTGATGCCCGACCGGCTCTTCTCGTGCTCGTCCATGAGGGACGTCAGCAGCGGCTCCATGCAGTTGTAGTCGCCGGCCGACAGGCTGAGCAGGCTGAACTCCTCGATGCCCGTCGCCTTCAGGCCCTCCCGCACCAGGCGCTGGATCGTCTCCGGGCTGCGCTGGCGCTCGGGGCGGTAGATGTAGCCCGCCTGGCAGAAGCGGCACCCGCGCATGCAGCCCCGCTGGATCTCCACGCCCACGCGGTCGTGCACGACCTGCATGAACGGCACGGGCATGCCGGTCACGAAGGGGGCGGCGTCCAGGTCCGGCACGATCGCCTTGAGGATGCGGCCGGGCAGCCCCCGGGTG
>CALCXL010000790.1 GCA_937907595.1 uncultured Pseudomonadota bacterium | reverse complement strand
GCCGAGCTGCTGGGGGCCCTGGTGCTCTGGCCCCCCCTCGCCCTGGAGCTGGGCCTGGCCTCCACCGCGCTCTGCCTGGCCCTGCAGGCCCGCCGGGGCCCCACCCGTTGGCGGGCTGCCTGGCGCCCGTCCCTGGGCATCGTCGTCGTCTGCGCCGCGGCCGTCGCCGC
This sequence comes from uncultured Pseudomonadota bacterium, assembly GCA_937907595.1. GTDB lineage: Bacteria > Myxococcota_A > UBA796 > UBA9615 > UBA9615 > CALCXL01. The sequence goes on along the minus strand of CALCXL010000790.1, from coordinate 5,062 downwards.
TCTCCTGCGCGGCACGGTCCTCCCCCTCCCCCTGCTGACCGCCCTCGCCGTCGCCCTGACCCTCCCCCTGGCCCAGGCCCTGTGGCTGCTGCTGGTGCTGGGGGACGCCTGGAGCGTTCGACCCCTCCGGGACGCCAACGCCCCCGCCCCGCCCCCGGGCCCCGCCCTCGACCGCTTCTTCGCGGCGGCAGGCGGGGGGGGCGCCTTCGAGGCGGTGCCCATCCTCTTCGGCCTCGCCGCCGCCCTGGAGCAGGGCCTGGGCGCGGTGGGGCTGGGCGCGGGGCTGGGAATGTGGCTGCTGGCCCGCGTCGCCTTCACCCTGTCCTCCTCCGCCTGGGCGCGGGTGCTGCTGACCCGGGAGCCCGAGCGGGCCCTGGCCTACGCCCGCCTGCGCGGCCACGGCAAGCCCGCCTCCGACCCCCGGGTGGAGCAGGCGCGGCTGGACCAGAGCCTGGCCCTGATCCACCTGGGTCGGCACGACGAGGCCATCGACCTGGTGCGCGACGTGAACCCCAACAACGTGCGCAACCGGGTGCTGCTGCACAACGCCGCCGTGGCCCTGCTGCACGTCGATCGGCCCGCCGAGGCCCTGGACCTGCTGGCCGCCGATCCCCCCCGGGGCGCCACGATGCAGGCCATGTGGACGATCACCCGGAGCGCGGCGCTGCTGGCCCTGGGCCGGGCGCAGGAGGCCCTGGACGCCCTTCAGGCCCTGGGCGCCGTGCGGGCCCGCGCCCTGGCCTCCATCGCCCACAACAACCGCGCCCTCGCCCTGCTGATGCTGGACGGCGACCCCGAACAGGCCCTGACCGAGGCCCTGTCCGGCGGGGATCGGCTGCCCCTGCTGCGCGGCACCCAGGCCGCCTGCCGGGTGCGGCTGGGGCGGGAGCTGGAGGCCAGCGGGGAGGTCCTGGAGGCCCGCGCCCAGGACGAGAGCAGCCTCAGCGCGCGGGCCTTCGCCTCCTTCTGGGCCGCCGAGGCCCTCGATCAGCAGGGAGAGACGGAGCGGGCGGCGACGCTGCGGGCCGACGCCATCGGCTTTGGGGGACCCTGGGGCGAGCGGGCGGGGGCGAGTCACGGGGCCGCACCGAACGCAGGACGGGCGGATCGCACACCGGAGCCGTCGACCGCGTCGGCAACGGAGGGCGAACCCGACGGCACGGATCCGCCCAGCAGGCCGTAGGACAAAGCCTGGGGAGCCCTGACTCCTGAGAGGTCGCTCCCTCAGGGAGTCTACGGCTCCTCGCGCGATTGCAGCAGACTGCTCAGCGCATGCTCCGCCTCGTCCGGCGCGAACCTCGACCGCAGCAGTTCGAATCGTGAGCGCTGTTGAGCCGCCGGCTCGAGGTCGCTCGCGCGGGTCAAGGCGTAGACGAGGTACTGGTTCATCGACACCCCCTCAGCCTTCGCTTGTCGGGCGAGACGCTCACGCAGGGAGTCCGGAAGCCTAACCGTCAGACGGGCCATCATCGCCCTCCTTTCTCAACTCCAGGAACTCCTCCGGCGCCAGCACTGGCACGCCGAGGACCTCCTGGGCAATCCGCAGGTCCTTGAGGTTTCGGGTCACGATGGAGGCGTGACCGTTGTAGGCACACTCGATGACGCGGTCATCGTCTGGGTCGGGCGAGAGAGGGCGCACCCTCGTCAGCACCGCCACAAACTCCGCTCGGCTCAGCAAGGCCTGAAGTGCAGGGAGCGCCTTCGCTCTCTTCGCGCCGCCCAACTTCCGACCCAGGACGTCCTCGTACTCCAGGGCCACGGCAGTGGAGACGCACACCGTCACCTCCTGTCTCACCCACAGGTCCACGACCGAAGCGCAGGCGCCCCGCTTCGTGAGCCCTTCGAACAGCACGTTCGTGTCGACGACGACTCGTTCCATGGATCACCACCATAGCACCACATATGGTGTCTCAATGGCGTCAGTCAAGGCGTCCGGCTGAATCCGGCGCCCTGATGGGATCGACCTGACGGGGCCTTTCGCCATGGGCGAGTGCCGGACTGGGCGTGTTCCGGCGGGGGCTTTCGTTCCACCTCCCCCTACGGAACCTCGACCCGGAAGACGGTGGCCTGGCTGACCACGTCGAAGTACGCCAGCTCGTTCGGCACGTTCCAGGTCTGGCCGGTGCTGTTCATCACCAGCACCTGGTAGTCGCCGGCCACCGCGTCGCCGTACAGCTCGATGGGGCTGAGGCCGAGCGGGTCCAGGGACGTGATCACCAGCCCGGGCACCACCACCGTCAGGGACGTGGTCGGGTAGAGGTGCGGGGCGTTGACGTCGACGCCGTCGTCCAGGGCGGCGGCCACCAGGGACGTGCTGGTGTCGAAGGGCGCCGCGGGGTCGATGGTCAGGACCACGCCGGGCAGCAGCACCGGCGGGTCCAGGGGCGCCAGGCCCAGGGGGTCGGCGGGGTCCAGCTTGCGCAGCAGGATGCGGGGCCAGAGGGCGTCGGGCAGGCCGTCGCCGTTGTTGTCGTCGGGCCAGCCGAAGATGTCCGCGTCCGCGTCCGGGGCGAAGGTGACGCCGAAGACCGGGGCGCCGGTGTCCCCGAAGATCGTGTCCAGCGACACCGTGCCCAGCCCCAGGGTCACCGGGGGCGTCGTGCCCACCGCCTGGCTGACCTGCATGGTCGGCACGCCGGAGCTCAGGGCGTCGGCGAACACGAAGGCGGGCCGCTCCAGGGGCACCACCACGGAGGCCTGCAGGCCCACGATCACCGGCGCCACGACCCCCGCCGAGTCGGCCGCGCCCACGGACACCACCTGCGCGTCGATGGCCACGTCCCCGGCCGTCGTGCCCGCGGTGACGTCGTAGAAGGCGTCGAAGTCGCTGTCGCTGTCCACGAAGCCGGTGACGATGTTGCAGGAGCCGGCCGGGACCTCGGAGAAGGCGAAGGTGCCCACGCCGACGTCCCAAGAGGTCACGATCGACAGGTCCAGGGGCCGGCCCGATCCCGCGGGAGGCGGCGGGTCGGCGCAGTCGTAGCGCAGGACGACGCCCGGCCCGGCCGGATCGCCCACGGCGGCGTCCACGGTCACGGTGCCGGCGATGGACGTGGTCTGGCGGGTTCCCGGCGCGGCCACCGTGACGGTGAAGGTGGCGTCCTGGCCGCCCTCGATCACCGCGATCTCGTTCGGCAGCGTCCAGACCTGGCCCGAGCTGTTCATCACCACCAGCTGGTAGTCGCCGGTGACCTCCAGGCCGTCGAGCATCAGCTGCTCGATGGGCGCGGTCGTGCGCGTGGCCAGGTCCGTCACCACCAGGGGCGGCACCGCGACGGTCAGCTCCGTCATGGGGATCACCTGCGCGCCGTCGAAGGGCAGGCCCGCCTCCATCGCCTTGAGGACCTCGTTCGTCCCGAAGTTGAAGGGGTCGTCAGGGTCCAGGGGCAGGACGACGCCGGGCAGGACCACGGTGGGGCTGCCGCGCTTCAGGCGCTGGGGGTCGTCGGGGTCCAGCCGCACCGCCAGCACCCGGGGCCAGCGCACGTCGGGCGCGCCGTCGCCGTTGAGGTCGTCGGGCCAGCCGTCGCCGTCGTTGTCCGCCTCGAACACGAAGGTGAACACGGGGTCCGCCTGCTCGCCGAAGACGCTGGAGACGCCCTGCGCGCTGACCTGCAGGTAGGTCACGGGCGTGCTGCCGGGCACCGGGCCCAGCGCCATCGACCCGCCGGTGGAGCCGTCCTTGCGGTCGATGAAGGTGAAGGCCGGCATGTCCAGGGGCACCGGCCCCGTGCCGCTGAGGGCGACGGCCTCGTAGCTGCCGTCCTCCTCCGACGTCACCACCACGGCGCTGTCCAGGGCCAGGTCGCCGGCGGTGAAGCCCTGCGCCACCCCGAAGAACGCGGAGAAGTCGGCGTCCCGGTCGGCGAAGCCGGTGATGATCGAGCAGGAGCCGAAGGGCACGTTGTCGAAGGTGAAGGTGCCGGCGGCGTCGACCCAGGCCGACCGCTTGATCACCGACAGGTCCAGGGGCGAGCCGCTGCCGGCCGGGGGCGGGGGATCATCGCAGTCAAAACGCACGACGTAGCCATCGGCCGCCACGTCCGCGGTGCTGAAGGACGCCGTGCCGGTGATGCGGCCCTGGTCCAGCGGCCCCTCGTCGTTGAGGTGCAGGCGATCGTCCTGGCCCTCCACGCCAAAGCCGGCCAGCTCGTTCGGCAGGTTCCAGACCTGCCCCGTGCTGTTCATCACCAGAACCTGGTAGTCGCCCAACACGTCCACGCCGGAGCCGGCGAAGGCCTCCAGGTCCACCGTGCTGCGCGTCGCCAGATCCGTCACCACCAGGGGCGGCAGCGCCACCCGCAGGGAGCCCACCGGCAGCACCGACGCGCCGTCGAAGGGCAGCCCGGCCGCGCGCGCCTGCTCGATGCGGTTGGTGCTCAGGTCCATGGCGTCGTTGGTGTCGAAGGGCAGCACCACCCCGGGCAGCAGGACGGGCGGGTCCTGGCGGGTCAGGCCCGTGGGATCGCTGGGGTCCAGCTTGAAGAAGAGGACGCGGGGCCACAGCACGTCGGGCGCGCCGTCGGCGTTGTTGTCGTCGGGCCAGCCGTTGTCGTCGGCGTCGGGCCCCAGCACCAGCGTGAACAGGGGGTTCGGCTGGTCGATGAGGTCGCTCTCCAGGGGCGTGGCCACCAGGTCCAGGTAGACCGTGGGGGTGCTGCCGGGGTGGGGACCCACGGCCAGGGTCACGTCGGCGTCCTCCGCGCCCACCAGAGTCATGGCGAAGACGGGGCGGTCGAAGGGAACGACCTGCGCCGCCGTGAGCTGCACGCCCAGGATGGGTTCGATGTACTCGCCGTCGGCCGACCCGGTCCGCACGACCTCCTGGGCGATGGCGACGTCCCCGCCGGTGACCTGCCCCGTGGCACCGAAGGCGTAGTTGAAGTCGCGGTCCCGATCCAGGAAGCCGGTCAGGATCACGCAGGAGTCCGGGGGCACCTGGGGGAAGATGAAGGGCGCGCGGCCGTGCTCGAAGCGGTCCTCCTCCAGCACCACGAAGTCCAGGGGGGTGCCGGTGCCCACGGGCGGGGGCGGGTTGGCGCAGTCGTAGCGCACCAGGATC
>CALCXL010000789.1 GCA_937907595.1 uncultured Pseudomonadota bacterium | reverse complement strand
GGGATGCGCCCGGGGGTGGAGCGCTCGGCGGGGATGCGCCCGGGGGCCGACCCCTCGGGGGCGATGCGCCCGGGGCTGGAGCGGGGCGGGAGGTCCTCGCTGATCGGGGCGTCGCGGTCCAGGGTGGGGCGCACCTGCGTGGAGGCGCCCGGGGGGGCGATGTCGCGCACGGCGTCGGGGCCGTCGGGCAGCAGGCCGCCGGGCCGGCTGCGGTGGCCGATGCTGGAGCGGCTGCGGCGACCGCGCGACGGCGGCACCACCCGGGGTCCGTCGGGCTCGGGGTCGGGCCGCGGCTCGGGCTCGGCCCCCGGCTCGGGCAGGACGTCGAAGTCCAGGCGCACCGGCGGCGCGTCCTCGCCCTCGCTCCCCGCGCCGGGGGGGGAGGTGCCGAAGTCGATCTCCGGGAAGGAGTCGGCGCGCAGGGCCTCGCCGCTGACCAGGGCCGCCATGAGCGGGTCCCCGGGGGGCAGGCTGTTCTCGCTCGCGAAGAGGTTGCCGGGGGGGCGTCCACGCAGGTCGCCGGGGAGGCTGCCGGGGTGGGAGACGCGGGACAGCGCGCCCGGGTGGGAGGCGTGGGAGCGCTCGCCGGACTGCGGCTCGATCGGGCGGTCCAGGGCCGGGACCGGGCCCGGGGTGGTGGTGGGGCTCCGCCCGCGGGCCGACAGCGATCGCTTCTCCCGGCCGGCGTTGCGCAGCGGGGGGGCGGGGAAGGCGTCGGTGCGCGGTCCCGTGTCCCGGCCGGGCATGTTCCAGGAGGGGCCGGCCGCGCCGGCCTCGCTCTCCATGGTGGTGGATGCGGTGGCCTCGTCGGGCACGCTGGCCATGGAGTCGGTGGTGGGGGGCCGCTCCTCCTCCCGGTCCGTCGGCGTGCCGCTGCCGGTGGGGGTGCGCTCCCGGCGTCCGCGTGAGCCCCGCTCGCCCCGGCCCCGGGTGGAGGGGGGGTGCGGCGGCGCGGCCTGCTGCACGGTGGGGACGCGGTCGGAGATCGCGGAGGGGTCGAAGTCGCCCGTCTCGAGCGAGTCGTGGTGGAGCAGGTGCTCGTCGGTGATGGCGGTGACGGGGCCTGTCGTGGCGAAGGAGCAGTCGCAGCGCGCGCAGAACGCGTGCTTCGCCGACTGGCTCAGCTTGCAGTTCGGACAGGTGATCAGATCCGCCACATCGCCCCTCGGAGCAAGCCTGACCGACCTCGTCTCGGCAGGACTCAGCGCCCCTCGAAGACCGGCTTTCGCTTCTCGGCAAAGGCGACGAGGGCTTCCACCCGGTCTGTCGAATCCAGGGTGCGATCGTAGCAGGCCCGCTCGTGCTCCAAGCCCTCCGCCGGCGGAAGGCCGACCCCGCCGTCGATCGCGGCCTTCGCGGCCTGCACCGCCAGCGGTCCGCAGGACGCGATCTCATCGGCCACCACCAGCGCGACGTCCAGCGCCTGCCCCGGCTCGGCCAGGTGCTCGGCCAGCCCGATCCGGTGGGCCTCGGCCGCGTCGATGCGGCGCCCGGTCAGGATCAGGTCCTTCGCCTTGCCGGCGCCCACCAGCCGCGGCAGGCGCTGGGTGCCACCGGCGCCGGGGATGATCGCCAACCGCGTCTCCGTCAGGCCCATCGTCGCCGACCGGCTGACCACGCGGATGTCGCAGGCCAGGGCGATCTCCATGCCGCCGCCGAAGGCGTAGCCGTTCACGGCGGCCACGAAGGGCTGCGCGGCGCGGGCCACCCGGTCGAACGTGCCGCCGATCAGGCTGACGAAGGCGGGCACCTCCTCGGCCGGCATGCCCTTGCGCTCCTTGAGGTCGGCGCCGGCGCTGAAGGCCCGGTCGCCCGCGCCGGTCAACACGATGGCCCGGGGACCCTGGCCCGCGGGCAGGGCGGCCAGGCGGTCCAGCTGGTCGTTGAGGGCCAGCAGCAGCCCCTTGTTGAAGGCGTTGAGGGCGTCGGGGCGGTTGAGGGTCCAGACCTCGACGTGGCCGCGGGCTTCGACCGTCAGGATGCTCATGGTGTCTCCGGGGTGGGCCCGAAGGGTTCGGGCGATGGGTCGGGTTCGGGGGGCCGGAGCGGTGGCTCAGGCGGTGCAGTACTGGCCGCGCGCGGCGCGCAGGTAGCGCCCGGGCAGCCGCTTCTTCAGCTTCTCTTCGATGAACGCCGCCGCGTCCACCAGGGCCTCCAGGTCGACGCCCGTGCTCACGCCCATGGCGTCCAGCATCTGCACCAGGTCCTCGGTGGCGACGTTGCCCGACGCGCCGGGGGCGTACGGGCAGCCGCCGAGCCCGCCGATGGCGCCGTCGAACACGCGGACCCCGGCGTCCAGGCCCGCGACGATGTTGGCCAGGGCGGTGCCGCGGGTGTCGTGGAAGTGCAGGGCGACGCGCTCCAGGGGCAGGTCCGGCGCCAGGGCGGCCATGCGGTCGCGCACGCTGCGGGGGTCGCCGGTGCCCACGGTGTCCCCCAGGGAGATCTGGTCGACGCCCAGGTCCAGCAGGGCCGTCGCCACCCGCGCCACGTCGGCCACGGGCACGTCGCCCTCGTAGGGGCAGCCGAAGACCATCGACACGTAGCCGCGGGTCCAGGTGCCCGGCTCCAGGTCGGCCAGGACCTCGGCGATGTTGGCCAGGCTCTCGTCGATGCTGCGGTTCAGGTTCTTGCGGTTGTGGGTCTCGCTCGCGGAGACGAACAGCGCCACGGTGTCCACGCCGGCCTCCCGGGCGCGCTCCATGCCGCGCATGTTCGGCACCAGGGCGCCCAGGCGCACGCCGGCGGGGCGCTGGATCTGCTCGAACACCTGCTCGGCGTCGCCCAATTGGGGGATCCAGCGGGGGTGCACGAACGAGGAGACCTCCACGTAGGGGAAGCCGGCGGCGGTCAGGCGGTCGATCAGCTCGACCTTGACGGCGGTCGGCACGGGCGCGGGCTCGTTCTGGAGGCCGTCGCGGGGGCCGACCTCGTAGATCTGCACCTCCTGGGGGAGTTCGAGCATGCGGCGCAACGCTAACGCCCCCGACCGGACCCGTCCACGGGGAGGGGGGGGCGCAGCGCCGATGTCGGCTTCAGAAGGCGCTTTGCAAGCCTCCCCCGAGCCGGTAGCCTGCGAAGCCTTCTGGGGGAGTGGACCGTGCAGCCGAACGACGACGCGATCTTCGGCTTCCTGGTGGAGAACTCCCCGGACGGGCACTTCATCCTCATCGACAGCGCGTTCGTCTACCTGAACGCCTCCGCCCAGGCGATGTTCGGCATCGAGCTGCGGCAGGGCCAGTCGATCTCCGTCTACGACATCATCGACGCCGTGGACCACGACCGGGCCCGCAAGAACCAGGCGATGCGCCTCAACGGCCTGCTCAAGGGCGCGCAGACCTACGGCGCCCGTCGACGCAACGGCGACATCTTCCCCATCGAGGTCCACGCCGCCCCCCTCAAGCTGCGGGGCCGCAAGGGCCTGCACGGGGTCATCCGCGACGTCACCAGCCGGCAGGTCATGGAGGGTCGGCTGGAGCAGCTTCAGCGCGAGGGCCTGGTGACCCGCCTGGCCGCGGGCATCGCCCACGACTTCAACAACCTGCTGGCCGTCATCCAGACCAACACGGAGGTGGCCCAGCGCGCCGGCTCGGGCACGGAGGTCCAGGACGCCCTCAAGCGCATCCGCGCCGCCGTGCAGCGGGGCTCGGAGAAGGTTCGCCACATCCAGCGCATGGGCAACCGGCGCGAGGGCCCCCACGAGCAGCGGCCTCTGTACATCAACCCGGTGGTGGAGGACATGCTCGACCTGACCCGGGCCCGCTGGCGGGACGAGGCCGAGAGCCTGGGCATCAGCTACGAGATGGACTGGGCCCCGGGCATGCCCCCGCCGGTGGACGGGGCCGAGGACGATCTGCGCGCGGCGCTGGTGGCCCTGGTCTTCAACGCCCTGGAGGCCATGCCCAGCGGCGGGCGCATCCGCGTCTCCACCAGCCAGGACCGCCACGGCGACTGCCTGATCACCGTGCGCGACGAGGGCGAAGGCATCGCCCCGGAGGCCTTGTCCCGGCTCACCGACGCCTTCTACACCACCCGGCCGGACCGCCAGATGGGCCTGGGCCTGCACCTGGTGGCCAACGTGCTCGAGCGGCACGGAGGCCGGCTGGAGGTGGACTCGACGCTGGGCAAGGGCTCGACGCTGGCGATGATCTTCCCCGCCTCCGCCGACGCGCCCAACGAGCCCCCGCCGCCGCCGCGCGCCGACCTCTTCCCCTCGCGCAGCAAGCCCACGGTGCCCGAGGCCGCCCGCCCCCGGACCCGCGGCGCCAACACCGTGCTGCTCATCGACGACCAGGCGGACCTGGTGCAGGTGGTGCGCACCATCCTGGAGAGCCGCGGCTTCTCCGTGGACACGGCCCTCAACGGGCGGGACGGCGTGGACCTGCTGGGCTTCAGCAAGTACTCGATCGTGCTGACGGACCTGGGCATGCCCGACATCTCCGGATGGGAGGTGGCCGCCCGCGTGCGCGAGGTGCAGCCGGACACGCCGATCATCCTGATGACGGGCTGGGCCGCGGACATCAACGAGGCCCGCCTGGCCGAGCACCAGATCCAGGCCCTGCTGCCCAAGCCCTTCCGCAGCGACCAGCTGCTGGCGATGGTCAAGCAGGTGCTCCAGGGCGCGAAGCCCTGAAGCAAGTCGGCGAGATCACGCCGAAAACCAGATCGTCCGCAAAATAGTTGGAATGAACGCCCCCGCTCATGCGTCCTGGTAATGAGAAGCCGGCAACGCTGCTGGGCTCCCCGGGTCCCCCTCCTCTCTCGGGTGTGAGTCGCAAACGGCAGCGCATGGTAGGAGCGACGGTCCCCCCGCTTTGCGGGTCGCCACCACGGTTTCGGAAGCGGCGCGTCGGGCAACCGGGGCGCCGCTTCTCTTTGGGGGGCGGTCGCTTGAGCGCGGCCCAGGGGTCGCCTCCGCTACGCTTGTGGTCCGCCGTCGACCCGCTCCGGGCTGCATTCTCTGGGCGGATCGATCCTCTGGGGACACACAGGCATGGCCACCGCAATGACTGTCCTTCGAGGGCCGATCGTGGGCTGCTCCGGCCTCCTCGCTCTGGTGCTGATCGCCGGGTGCTCGGCGCCCGAGGCTGGCCACCCCGCCGTCGGCGTCGCCTCTCTGTCCGTCCTGGACTCTGCCGCCACCTGGGACTCGTCCGAGACGGACGACGCGCGCAGCCTGGCCTGGGGCGACCTCGACGGCGACGGCGACCTGGACCTGGCCGTGGGCAGCGACGGCAGCAACCGCGTCTACGAGAACACCGGCGGCGACCTGCAGCTCCTGTGGACCTCGCCCGACGCCGAGGACACCTACAGCGTGGCCTGGGGGGACCGGGACGGGGACGGCGACCTGGACCTGGCCGTGGGCAACCTCGGCTCCGCGAACCGGCTCTACGACAACGACGGCGGCAGCCTCACCACGACCTGGACCTCCCCCGAGTCCGACAGCACCCGGAGCGTGGCCTGGGGGGACTGGGACGGGGACGGCGACCTGGACCTGGCCGTGGGCAACACCGGCAACAACCGCCTGTACGCGAACGTGGACGGCGTGCTGTCGCTGGCCTGGACCTCCCCGGAGGCGGACTACACCGCCGCCGTGGCCTGGGGGGACTGGGACGGGGACGGCGACCTGGACCTGGCCGCCGGAAACCTGCTCTCGGCCAACCGCGTCTACGAGAACAGCGGCGGGCAGCTCGCCTCCGCCTGGGTGTCCGTTGAGAACGATACGACCACCGCCCTGGCCTGGGGTGACTGGGATGGGGACGGCGACCTGGACCTGGCGGTGGGCAACAACTCCGCCGTCAACCGGGTCTACGACAACTCGGGCGGCGACCTGGCGCTGGACTGGTCGGCCCCCTCGATCGAGGCGACCCGCGCCGTGGCCTGGGGGGACTGGGACGGGGACGGCGACCTGGATCTGGCGGTGGGCAGCGACGTCGTCCAGGCCAACACGGTGTACGAGAACAGCGGCGGGGATCTCTCGCTGCTGTGGACGTCGACGGAGACCAGCCAGACCAGCGGCCTGGCGTGGGGGGACTGGGACGGCGACGGCAGCCTGGAGCTGGCGGTCTCCAACACCGGCCAGGTCGAGCAGGTCCACCCGAACAGCCCCGGGCTGCCCAGTCAGATCTGGTCCGCGACCGAGACCGCGAACACCTACGGCCTGGCCTGGGGGGACTGGGACGGGGACGGCGACCTGGACCTGATGGTCGGCAACAAGACCGGCCCGAACAACCTCTACGAGAACGTCGACGGCGCCCTGGTCCTGCAGTGGTCGTCGGTGGAGTCGGACAACACCTACGACGTGGCCTGGGGAGACTGGGACGGGGACGGCGACCTGGACCTGGTCGCGGGCAACCAGAACGCGCCCACCCGCATCTACGAGAACACCGGCGGCGCCCTGGCCGCCGCGTGGACCGCCCCCACCACCTTCGCGGTCACCAGCGTGGCCCTGGGGGACTGGGACGGGGACGGCGACCTGGACCTGGCCATGGGGAACTCCACCGGCGGCTCGGCGGCCAGGGTCTACGAGAACGACAACGGCGCCATGACGCTGGCCTGGACCGCGCCCGAAGCCGAAGCCAACCAGGACCTGGCCTGGGGGGACTGGGACGGGGACGGCGACCTGGACCTGGCCATC
>CALCXL010000788.1 GCA_937907595.1 uncultured Pseudomonadota bacterium | reverse complement strand
CCCCGGACGATCCCTTCCTGCTGCTCAACCACGCCGGCCGCCTGGACGACGTCCTCACCCTGGCCCACGAGCTGGGCCACGCGCTGCACTTCCACGACGCGAACGTCTGCCGCCCCCTCAACTACTGGCCGGGCACGGCGTTGGCGGAGACGGCGTCCAACTTCGGGGAGCTGCTGCTGCACGAGGAGCTGCTGCGCCGCTGGACCGATGCCCCCCGCCGTCGGCAGCTGCTGCACCGCTTCGTGGTGGACGGCTGCAACAGCGCGCTCTCCCAAGCGGCCTACGTGCGCTTCGAGCGGGCGGCGCACGCCGAGCGGGCCGCGGGGGTGGTCTCCGATGAGCGCTTTTCGGCCCTGTGGCTGGATGAGATGACGGCGCTGTACGGCGATCGCGTGCAGATCAGGGAGAGCGAGCGCTGGCGGTGGGTGACCATCCCACACTTCGTCTTCGCCCGCTTCTACTGCTACTCCTACGCCTTCGGGCGGCTGCTGACCCACGCCCTGCACCGGGCCTGGCGGACCCAGGGCGCGGCCTTCGTGCCGGCGTACCGGGCGCTGCTGGCGTCGGGGGGCAGCGCGTCCCCAGCGCAGGTCCTGGCGCCCTTCGGCGTCGACCTGGCGGATCCGGCGCTGTGGCAGCAGGCTTTCGAGCCGCTGGAGGCGGCGTTGGCGGAGCTGGAGGGGCTGACGCCCTAGGAGTTCTCCGCCTCCGTCTTGGCGACGTCCAGCTCGAAGGAGACCGTCGGCATCTTCAGGGCCTTCTTCTCCGACTCGCTGAAGGTGTCGTTCCAGATCAGGTGCCAGATGCCGTCCTCTTCCATGTCGAAGATGCCGCTGTCGATGTCCGCGCTGACCGTGAACTTGGTCTTCTCGCCGCGCTGGACCATCACCTTCTTGCCGCCCTTCTCCTCGTTGGCGAAGGTCTGGCCGGCCGGGATCTTCCAGCCCGCCAGGGAGGAGTCGACGAACCCGACGTGCTCGCCCTTGTACGTGCAGGTGAACGTCGCCTTCGTGAAGTGCGTGTCGTTCTTGAGGTTGTCCAGGCTGCACTCGAAGCCGCCGGCCTTGAACTTGTTGGCGGACGCCGGGATCTGGAAGTCGTCGGCCGCCAGGGGCTTGCTGTCGTTGGTGGCGGTGAAGAAGCCCTCCAGCTGAAGCTGGCAGGCGCGCACGTGGTAGTCGGCGCCCTCGTCGATGTCGCCGGACACCTTCCAGGTGATCGTCTTGTCCTTGAAGGGCTCGATCAGGACGTGCTTGGGCTTGCTGGAGTCGGCGTCCTCCGCCTTGCCGTCGATGACCCACTTCGACTCGCGGGGCTCGATGAACAGGTAGCGGTCGGCGTCGTTCTTGACCTCCCCCTTGACCAGGATGAACTCCATCTGGGCGTGCTGGTCCTCGAACTTGATGGACACGTCGTCCACCGTCACCGGCTCCACCTCACCGAAGTGGTTCTCGTGGTCCTCGGGGTCCACCTCCTTGGACTTCTTGGCGAAGGCGGCGGCGGGCAGGAGCAGGGCGGCGGCGAGCGCCAGGGCGGACGAAGAACGGTGCATGGTGCGTCTCCTGGGGTGCTGCGCGGGATCTCTCACCCCCGCAGCGGCGGCGTTCTAACACGGGGAATGGACCGGGGGTCCGGGGATCTGAGGTCAGGGGCACGACGCACGGCGTCCCACCCCTTCGCGGGCGCTCGGGGCCGTCGGGGCCGATCTGCCTCGGCCACCAACAGGTGCCCATCCGCCCTCTCTGCTACGGTGCGGCGCCCATTTTCCAGCCCGGTTTCATGCGTCGACTGCTCGCCCTGATCGCCATCCTCTTCGTGAGCGGACTGAGCGTCTGGCAGACGCTGGACCTGCGCTTTGACACGTCGATCGAGGTCTGGTTCTTGGAGAAGGACCCGGACCTGATCTCCTATCGGGCCTACATCGACGCCTTCGAGTCGGACCAGATCGTGGTCCTGGCCTACGAGGACCCGGCGCTGTGGACGCCCGACGGGCTGGCCTTCCTGCACCAGGTGACCACCCGCGCCGCCGACATCGGCCACGTCCAGTACGTGCGCAGCATCACCAACTCCCGGGAGCTGCTGAGCGAGCCCGGCTCGCTGACCACGCGGCCCTTCTACGACCCGGACGACCCCCCGGTGCCCGCCGAGCTCCGGGCGCGGATCCTGGGCAGCGACCTGCTGCGGGGCAGCCTGATCAGCGAGGACGGCAACACCGCTGCGGTGGTCGTCAACGTGGAGGCGCTGACCCAGGAGAGCGCGGCGAAGATGGTCATCGCCGACGACCTGCGCGCGCTGACGGAGGAGTTGGGCGAGCAGCGCGGCGTCCGCTTCGCCATCGCCGGCGCGACGATGATGGACGACGCCTTCTTCCGGCACACCCAGCGGGACTTGCTGACGGTGATGCCGGCGATGGCGCTGATGATCATCCTCGCCATGCTGGTGCTCTTCCGCTCCTGGCGGGCGCTGCTGCTGCCCCTGAGCGTGGTGGGCCTGGCCTGCCTGTGGGTGCTCGGGGTGATGGGCACCTTCGGCCTCCGCTTCACCATCACCCACAGCATCATCTTCCCGCTGCTCATGGGCGTGGGCATCGCCTCGTCGATCCACGTTCTGTCCCGCTGGATCACCCTGCGCCGCCAGGGCGAGGACAAGCACGAGGCGGCGGTGAACTCGCTGCGGTACCTGCTGGCGCCCTGCTTCTTCACGGCGATGACCACGGTGGCGGGGCTCTGCAGCCTGCTGTTCACGGACCTCAAGCCCATCCGGGAGTTTGGCGCGCTGGCCTCGGGTGGGGTGTTCGCGTCCTTCCTGCTGACCTACGGCCTGGGGCCGGTCCTGCTGCCGATGATGTCCGATCCCCAGGACGAGACCGCGTCGCTGTCGCGCATGTGGCGACGCTGGGACCAGTGGCTGCTGCGTCTGGCGGAGGTGTCCCAGGCGCACTCGGGGCGGGTGCTGATCGTGTCGGCGCTGGTGATGGTGGCGGCGCTGATCGGGCTGAAGGACCTGCGCATCGGCAACAACCCGCTGGAGTACTACAAGACCGACGACCCGGTGCGCGTGGACCTGGCCTTCGTGGACGACAAGCTGTCGGGCACGGGGTCGGTGGAGCTGCTCATCGACAGCGGCATGGTCGACGGCATCAAGGACCCGGTCACGCTCAAGAAGATGGAGGAGGTGGAGGCCTTCCTGGGGGAGATGTCCGGGGTGGGGGAGACGCTGTCCTTCGTCGACCTGATCAAGGGGCTCCGCCGCGCGCTGCGGGGAGGTGCCGACGCGGACGCCCGGATCCCCGACACCCAGGCGGAGGTGGCGCAGCTGCTGCTGATGATCGACGACCCCGAGGAGATCGAGCGGCTGGTCGACTTCGAGTTCCGCCGGGCGCGCATCCACGGGACGATCAAGCTGAGCGAGGCGGAGACGCTGGTGGAGAACGTCGCCGCCCTGGAGGCGCGCATCGCCCAGGTGTTCACGCCCCCCGCCTCCGCCTTCGCCACCGGCTCCAGCAAGCTCATCGCCAACATGAACGTGTACCTGCTGCGCTCGACGCTGCGGTCCATGGGTGGCGCGTTCCTCATCGTGCTGTTCTTCATGACCCTGGCGCTGCGGTCCATCCGGCTGGGCCTCTTCTCCATGATCCCGAACCTGCTGCCCATCGGCGTGGTCCTGGGCCTCATGGGCTGGACGGGCATCCGGCTGGACCCGGGCACCACCATGATCGCGGCGGTGGCCCTGGGGCTGGTGGTGGACGACACGCTCCACTTCCTGCACCAGTTCCGGGACAAGATGCACGCGGGCGAGAACATCCACGACGCCACCCGGGACACCCTGCTGCTCACCGGTCGGGCCATCGCCATGACGTCGGTGATCCTCTGCGGCGCGTTCTGGCTGCTGCTCTTCGCCAGCTTCAACCCGAACATCTACTTCGGGCTGCTCTGCGGCACCGCCATCGCCCTGGCCCTGGTGGCAAACCTGGTGGTGCTGACCGCCGCGCTGGCCTACTTCAAGCCGCGGATCTGAGCCGGTCGAGCGGCGCATGGAGCCCGCGATGCGGTAGCGTTCACGCCGTGAAGCGTCTCCTCCTTCTGAGCCTCCTGCTGGCTGGCTGCTACCCCGCGTCCATCCTGGGCGGGGACGACGACGACCCCGGGACGGCGGATCTCATCCCCCCGCTGGACGACGACGACGCGGTCGACGACGACGACGCGGCCGACGACGACGACGCGGTCGATGATGACGACGCGGTCGATGACGACGACGCAGCCGATGATGACGACGCGGGGGACGACGACGACACGGTGGACGACGACGACGCGGCGAACGACGACGACGCAGTGGACGACGACGACGCCACCCCGGCCGTGGACGCGGACGGCGACGGCTACTTCGAGAACGTCGACTGCGACGACACCGACCCGACGATCCACCCCGGCAGCACGGCGTTGGTCGACGGCGTGGACTCCAACTGCGACGGCCTCAAGGACTGGTTGGTGGACCTCTGGATCTCCGGCGACGACGCCTTCGAGTTCTGCATCGACGACGAGAACAGCGTCCTGGGCTCCGGCGGCAACTGGCAAACCGGCTTCCACTTCCAGGAGTGGCTGACCACCGGCACCCACACCCTGGGCATCCAGGGCTGGGACACGGGGCAGGTCATCACCGCCGCCATCGCGCACTTCGCCATCAGCGACGGCAGCCAGTGGGTCAGCGACGCCACCTGGCGCTACGACCCGAACCCCACCCTGGGCCCCGACGACCGCAGCGGCTGGTGCAGCCCGGGCTTCGTGGACAGCGGCTGGGACCTGGTCAACGTGATCGGGCCCATCGGCACGTCCCCCTGGGGCAACGCACCGTCGCTGTTCCCCGCCGGCTCCCCGGCGAACTGGATCTGGGATCACTTCCCCGTGAACCTGAACACCCAGTACCTGCGCAAGAACTTCACGCTGCCCTGAGGGACCGTCCCCAGGGCGCGAACGCTCGACAGGGCCGCTACAGCGCCGTTACAGCACCGCGTCCATGACCGTGCGGTCGGTGGCCGTGATCGTGCGCAGCAGGCCCGCGGTGCGGGGCAGGACCTGGTGGACGTAGAAGCGGAGGTTGTCGAGCTTGCCGGCGTAGAAGCGGGCCTCGTCGTCCCCCGCGAGCCACGCGGCGTCGTTGGGGGTGGTGCCGGCGGCGGCGGCCAGCTCGCTCAGCTTGGGCGCCGCGATGGCCGCCTGCTGCCCCAGGAACACGCCGATCACCACGTCGCCGAAGAGGTTGAGCACGTCGCAGGCGTGGCTGATGGGCAGGTCCTGCTCGCCGGTCATGCCCTGCTGCATGAGGTGCATGGCCGCCTTGCCCAGCCGATCGCGGCCGGCCTCCAGGCCCGCCTTCTCCGCGGCGAGCTCCGGCCGGTCGGCCAGGGCCTCGATGCTGGTGTTGAGGTAGTTCATCGTCGCCATGAAGGCCTGCCCGCCCTTCATGGTCATCTTGCGGCCCACCAGGTCCAGGGCCTGGATGCCGTTGGTGCCCTCGTAGATCGAGAAGATCTTGCTGTCGCGCACGTGCTGCTCGACGGGGTACTCGCCGATGTAGCCGTAGCCGCCGTAGACCTGCACGGCCAGGCGGGCGACCTCGAAGCACTGGTCGGTGTTCCAGGACTTCACGATGGGGACCAGCACGTCGACGATGTTCTTGGCGGTCTTCGCCTCCGGGCCGTCGCCCGCCTCGCTCTGGGCCACCAACCCGGCCACGCCGAAGGCCATCGCCCGCATGCCGTGCACCACGCTGCGGCAGTACAGGAGCATGCGGCGCACGTCGGCGTGCTCGATGATCGGCACCCGGCGGGCGTCGACGTCGCGCATCTGCTTGACGTCGGTGCCCTGGACGCGCTCCCGGGCGTAGGAGAAGGCGTTCTTGGTGGCGGCGGCGGCCACGGCCAGGCCCTGCACGCCCACGCCGATCCGCGCCTCGTTCATCATGTGGAACATGCGGAGGATGCCTTCGCCCTCCTCGCCGATGATCCAGCCCCGCGCGCCGCCGTTGTCGCCGATGCTCAGCGTGCAGGTGGCCGAGCCGTTGATGCCCATCTTGTGCTCGATGCCGGCGCAGTGGATGTCGTTGAGCTCGCCCAGGGAGCCGTCCTCCGCGACGATGACCTTGGGCACCATGAACAGGCTCAGGCCCTTGATGCCGGCCGGCGCGTCCGGGGTGCGGGCGAGCATGATGTGGATGATGTTCTCCGTCAGATCCTGCTCGCCGCCCGACACGAAGATCTTGCTGCCCACCAGGCGGTAGCTGCCCCCGTCGCGGGTGGCGATCGTGGCGACGTCGCCCACCGCCGAGCCCGCCTGGGGCTCCGTCAGGCACATGGTCCCGGCCCAGTCGCCGGCCACGAGGTGCGGCAGGATCGCCTCCTTCATCCAGCCCTCGCCCATCTCCCGCAGGAGGTTGCCGGCGGCCGAGGTGAGGCCCGGGTACATCATGAAGGCGCAGCAGGCGCCGGTGAACGTCTCCAGGATCGCCATGGAGACCGTCATGGGCAGGCCCTGGCCGCCGAACTCGGGGGGCACGGCGGTGCTCGCCCAGCCGCCCTGGCAGAAGAGGTCGTAGGCCTTCTTGTAGCCGTCCGGGGTGCGCACGCCGCCGTCCTCGTAGCGGCAGCCCTGCCGGTCCCCGGGGCCGTTGAGCGGGGCGATGGTGCCCTCGGCCAGCTTCGCTGCCTCCTCCAGCACCATCTCGTAGACCTCGCGGTCGTAGTCGGCGTAGCGCGGATCGGTGGAGTCCTGGACCTTGAGCTGCTCGAAGAGGACGAAGCGCAGGTCGCGGCGCTCGGCGACGAAGTCGGTGGCGGACATGGGGCTCCCGGAGGCTGGCGGTTTGGGCCGGATTCGGCGGTGATTGATTGTTCAGTCAACGATGGGTTCGGTCAACCCGCGTGGCCGCATGTTGTCTTTGATCGTGTTTGCGGGGTTGAGAACCCGGGCTGATCCTGGCAGGAATGACTGCGCGGAGTCCGCCGGGAAACGCGGTTGGACCAACGATCCGTCGCATGGAATGGGGAGGATGAAGCCTGTGGCAGCTGAAGAGACGGAGCCCCTGCGCTGGGGCGCTCGCCTGGGAGCGATCTGCGCCTGCGCGGCGGACGTTTCGGCCGGCGACTGGGTGTTCCTGGAGGCCATGCTGGAGCTGACGGGGGCCCGCGCGGGCTTCCTGGGCCTCTCCAGCGCGGACGAGGAGCCCCGGGTCGTGGATCGGGGCCTGGACTCCGCTCGCCTGGCCGCCGCGTGCGACGGAGCCCACGAGCCCGCGGCCCTGGCCGATGCCGCGGGGAGCGCGCCGGTGCGGGTGCTCAGCCCGACGCTCGCGGCCATCGCCTTGGGCGCCGCCAGCCACAACGGCCCCCTGCTGCGGGTCGCCGTGGAACACCAGGGCGACCAGGGGACGCTGGCCCTGTGGTTCGGAGGGGAGGACGGAGCGCTGGCCCGGTCCACCGCCGAGCGGTTCATCGCGCTGCGTCGCCCCCTGCAGGACGCGCTGCGCGCGCTGGCGGGCAACTGGGCCGAGGTCGTGGACGCGCCGCTGGAGGTGGCGGCGCTGGGGGCCTGGTCGCGCTGCAACGTGCCGCTGATATTCCTCAACGCCGCGGGCGGGGTGGTCGCCGCCAACCCGGCGGCCTGGCGCAAGCTGGAGCTGAGTGGACTCCAGCCCGAGCTGCCGACCTGGCTGGCCGAGCAGCTGGAGTCCCGGCTGGAGGGCCTGCGTCGCGGGGGCGGGCTGCCCGACGGGGTGAGCGGTGACTACGCCTGGGTGTCGGCGCAGGAGGGTGACCCCCCGCTTCGGGTGGGCCTGGCCCCCGTCAGCGGCGCGGAGGCCAACGGAGACGCCGCCTGGCTGCTGTCCGTGGAGTCCGGCGGGCCGTCGACGGTGGAGCGCGTTGGCAGCGCGGTGGAGGCCTTCGGCCTGACCCCCCGGGAGGGCGAGGTCCTGGCCGCGCTGTCCGACGGCCTGTCCAACAAGCTGATCGCCGAGGCGATCGGGATCGCTGAAGCCACCGTGAAGTTCCACCTGGTCTCGGTGATGCGGAAGGCGGGCACGAGCAACCGCACCGAGCTGATCTCCGCGCTCTACTCGCTGCCTGTCTGATCGGCGCCTGGGGGCCCGGGGCTACAGCCCCTTGATGTCGACGTGCAGCGTCTTGGAGACCCGCCAGCCCCGGGCGCGCACGCCCCGGTCCAGCTCGTCGTGGGCGGCGCGGGCGAAGTCGGTTCGTGCGTCCTCCCGCTCGTTGAGACGGACCTGCATGTCGCGCACTACGCCCTCCAGGCCCTGGGGTGCGGCGTCGCTGACCACGACGAAGAGCGCCATCTCCCCGGGCTCTGCAGGCACCCGGTCCTCGTAGAGCACGTGTCCGGGCTCCAGGTGAGGCGAGGCCGCGGCCTCCGACGGGAGCCGGGCGATGGCGATCTCCGCCCCCCGCGTCGCCGTCGCTGGCCGGGCTGAGACCACGGCCCACCAGGCCCCGTCCGGCACCCGCGCCACCACCTTGAGGGCGTCCGCCCCGGCGGGCAGCGCCGGCAGACCGCGCACCGTGGGCCCGCCCGAGTCGAGCAGGAGGCGGGCGTCGATGGGGGGCGCAGCGCCGGGCTGCAGCTGCCACAGCAAGCCGGCGACGAGCAGGGCCGCCACCGCCAGACCCATCCACCGGGCCGCGGGTGGACCGCGCCGCGCCGCCGGGGCCTTCGCCGGCGCGTCCTGGCGCCGGGGCGCTCCTCCGTCCAGGACCCGCAGTTGGGGACGCGCAGGGGCCTCGGCCGCGGGGGGAGCCTGAACCTCGGGGGCGACGGGCTCCGCGCCGTCGATCAGGGTGTCGGCGTCGTCCAGAGCGGCCAGCGTCTCGACGAAGAACAGGAAGCTGGAGCGCAACTCCGGGTCGGCCAGGAGCGCCAGATCGACCTCCGCGCGGCGCTCGGGGCTGAGCCCTCCGTCGGCGTAGGCGGCCAGCTCCTGGTCGTCCGGGGGGGCCGGCGGGCCCGCGATCTGAAGCAACGCCGCGGCCAGCCAGGCGTCGGCGGGCTGCGCGGCGGAGGCTCCATCGTCCAGGAGGCCGCGCACGCGGGCGATGCTCTGGTCGGCGAGGGCGCTCATGCTCCTTCCCCCTTCTGCGCCAGCTGACCCTGCACGCAGTCGCGGAGCAGGTCGACCGCGGTGTCCATGCGGTACTTCGTGGTCTGGGGCGACGCGCCGAGGATGCGCCCGACCTCGCTCAGGTTCGGCCGCTCCTCCTCGAAGGCCACCTGCAGCAGCAGGCGCGTCAGCACCGTCACCAGCCGCTTGTCGTCCAGCTCGGCGATGCAGTGGGCCAGGGCGCCCACCAGCTTCTTGCCGTCGGCGCTGCTGCGCAGCAGATCGAAGGGGTCCGGTGCGGGGTCTGGCTGATCGGCCTGGGGGCGGTCGGGGTCGCCGTCGCCCGGCGCCCAGCGGGGGTTGTTGCGGGAGCGAAGCCACTCGTAGCAGGTGTTGGTTGCGATTCGGGTCACCCAGGTCGACATCTTCGCCTCTCCCACGCGGAAGCGACGCAGGGCCGAGTAGCGGTCGCGGAGGAGCCTCTCCCGCGTCCGCTGGGCCATGTCCTCGACCTCCTCCGGTCGACCCGATCGCCGCATGACGTGCTGACACGTCCGCTGGATCCGGTCGCCGAAGGCCGCCTCGAACGCAGCCCAGGCCCTGGCCTCTTCGGCCTTGGCCGGACCGTTCCCGTCGGGTCCCTGGAAGAGAGCAACCAGTTCGTCGTCGGTCACGGGCCGTTCTCCCCTACCAACGCGGTGGTCGCCGGGCTTTGCAAAAAGCTGCGCACGAATCGTCCCGTGAACCCCCCGCTCCCCAGCACTCAGAGGCGCGAGGATACCGGAAAGCGCCGTCGCTACGCCCTGGAGGCGCGGGTGGAGGGGGTCCGCTTCACTCGGTGCGCTTGAGCACGAGCCAGCTGCCGCCCAGATCGACCGGGTCGGAGACGCCCCCGCGCTTGAGGGGGCGCACCGCGTCGGCCAGCTCCGTGCGCAGCTCCTCCACGTCGACGTAGCCGATGTCTCCGCCCCGTCCGGCTTCCGCGCCCTCCCCGTGCCGGCGGGCCAGCAGCGCGAAGTCCGTGCCGGCGCGGGCCTCCTGGGTCACCTGCCGGGCGGTGGCGGCATCCTTCAACACGATCCGGGCCAGGCGCACCTTGCCCGACGCGGCCTGCTCCACGTGGGCGTCGCGGCGGGCCTGGATGGCGGCGCGCTCCCCAGCCAGGTCCGGGTGGTTCGGCAGCTGCTTCTCCAGGATGGCGAGCTCGACCAGGGCCTCGTCGAAGCGGCGGGCGTCGCGCAGGATCGCCACCAGCTGGACCCGGGCGGGCACCATCTCCGGGGCGATGCGCAGGCCCGCGCGGGCCGTGGCCTCGGCGCCGTGCAGATCGTCGTCGGCGGCCTGGGCGGCGGCCAGCTCCACGTGCAGCTCGGGGTCCCGGGGGCGCAGGGCCAGGGCCTTGCGGAAGGACGCGGCGGCGGCGCGGGGCTTGCGGGCGCCCAGCTGGGCGGTGGCCAGGGCGCTGAGCAGCTGGGGATCGGCGGGGTCCAGGCCCTGGGCGGTCTGCAGCGCGGGCACGGCGTCGGGGAAGCGCTGGGTCATCAGGTAGAACATGCCCAGGTTGCGCCAGGTGTCGGCGTCCTCGGGAGCGAGGGCCGTCGCCTTCTTCATCGACGCTTCGGCGGCTTTGACCTCCCCCTGCGCGGCCAGGGCCACGCCCAGGTTCATGTGGGCGAAGGCGAAGTCGGGGGCCAGCAGCAGGACCTCCTTGTACTTCTGGGCCGCCAGGGCCGGATCGCTCATCATCGCCGACACGGCCAGCTCGTAGGGCTCCACGGCGGTGCCGGGCACGTCGCCGGACTGCACGGCCACCACCAAGGCCTGGGTCCCGCGCACGGTGCGGTCGCGGGG
>CALCXL010000787.1 GCA_937907595.1 uncultured Pseudomonadota bacterium | reverse complement strand
GAGTCGGTCACGCCCAGCCTGACCCAATACGCCGAGGCGATCACCGACGGCCTCTCCGCCCTGGACGTCTCCGAGGACGAGGCCCCCCTGCTCATCCTGGAGACCGGTCGCGCCCTGGTCGACGACGCCGGCACGCTGATCAGCACCGTGCTGGCCAGCAAGCGCCTGCCCGACGGCCGCCGCGCGCTGATCCTGGACGCCGGCGTCAACGTGCTGTTCACCTCCTGGTGGTACCGGCACAACATCGTGCCCTGCACCCCCCCGCGGGGCGTTCCCGAGCCGACGGTGCTGTACGGTCCGCTGTGCATGAACATCGACGTGGTCTGCGACAACCTCATGCTGCCGCCCCTGGAGGTCGGCTCCCGGGTCCTGATCAAGCCGGTCGGCGCCTACAACGTCACGCAGTCCATGCAGTTCATCCAGCTGCGCCCCGCGGTGGCGATGATCGCGCCCTCGGGCGAGCACGCCGAGATCCGCCGCGCCGAGACCCTGGAAGACCTGTGCATCGGCGAGTCGACCCCGGACTGGCTCGATGGCTGATGCCGTCCGAACGAGCGCTCCGGCCCTGGCCGTGACCGCGCGCATCCCCGAGCCGGTGCGCCACGGCGTCGACGCCCTCCTGGCCAGCTACAGCCAGGTGCTCTTCAGCCGCAGCCGACTCGTCGGCGGGCTGGTGATGGCGGCGACGTTCGTGGTGCCCGCGGTGGGCCTGGTGGGCCTGCTGGGCGTGGCCCTGGCCGCGGCGCTGTCCCTGCTCCTGGGCTTCGACCGCGAGTCCGTGCGCTCGGGGGTGCTGGGCTACAACGCCCTGCTGGTCTTCCTGCTGGTGGGCGCCTTCCTGGAGCACAGCCCCGCCTTCTGGGTGCTGGCCGCGGTGATGGCGGGGGCGGTGGTGCTCATCCACGTCGCCCTGTCCACGGCCATGAGCTTCCACCTGCGCCTGCCGGTGCTGTCCCTGCCCTTCGTCTTCGTGGCCTGGATCGCCCTGGCCTCGGTGCCCTACGTGCGCGGCATGTCCTACCGCACCCGCGTCCCCGCCCTCGACCTGGGCGGCTTCCCGGGCCCCGCGATCGTCGACACCTTCCTGCGCAGCCTGGGCGCGATCTTCTTCCAGCCCCACTGGCTGGCCGGCCTGCTGGTCCTGGCGGCGATGCTGGTCTTCTCCCGCATCGCCACCCTGCACGCCATCCTGGGCTTCGCCGTGGCGATGTTCGCCGATTCGTACCTGTTCAGCTTCCCGCCGGACGTCCTGTACATGTACGTCGGCTTCAACTTCATCATGACCGCGGTGGCCCTGGGCGGGATCTACTACGTGCCCGGGCCCTCCAGCCTCGCCCTCGCCGCCTTCGGGGCCCTGATCTGCGGCCTGATCAGCGTCGGCGTCCTGCGCATGCTGCAGCCGGTCGGCCTGCCGATCCTGGCCCTGCCCTTCAACCTCACCGTGCTGGGCATGCTCTACGCCCTGGCCCAGCGCCACACCGACGCCGCGCCCCGCCCCGTCGACTTCCTGGCCGGCTCCCCCGAGGACAACCTCAACCACTACCGCACCCGCGTGGCCCGCTTCCGCTCCGCCCTGGCCGTGCCCATGGCGCTGCCCTTCCGCGGCACCTGGGTCTGCACCCAGGGCAACGACGGCGAGCACACCCACCAGGGCCCCTGGCGGCACGGCCTGGACTTCGAGGTCGCCGACCGCAGCGGCGAGCGCAGCCGCAACGGAGGCGAGCGCCCCGAAGACTGGCTCTGCCACGGCCTGCCCGCGCTCGCCTCCGCCGCGGGCACCGTGGTCCGCGTGGTGGACGGCATCATCGACAACCCCGTGGGCGAGGTGGACACGGAGCACAACTGGGGCAACGTCGTCGTCGTCCAGCACGCCGCGGGCCTCTACTCGTTGATCGCCCACCTGCAGGCCGGCTCCTTCGCCGTGAAGGAGGGCGAGGTCGTGACCGCCGGCCAGACCCTGGCGAAGGTGGGCTCATCGGGCCGCGCGCCGGTGCCGCACCTGCACTTTCAGCTCCAGGCCACCCCGGACGTGGGCGCCGCCACCCTGCCGTTGGAGTTCAGCGGGGTCCTCCTCGACGTCGACGGCCTGCGCCTGGCCACCCGCCACCTGCCCCAGGAGGGGGAGCGCCTGCGGTCCATCGCCCGCAAGGACGGCCTGAGCAAGGCCCTGGCGCTGCCGCCGGGCGAACGCCTGCAGGTCCGCGTGACCACGGAGTCGGGCACCCGGGAAGAGGAGCTGATCTCCGACATCGACGCCCTCGGCTCCCGCTCCCTGGTCTCCCCCGAGCGCGACGCGCGGCTGTGGTTCGAGAACCGCGGGGACACCTTCGTCGTCTACGACCACAGCGGCCCCCGGGACGGCGCCCTCTTCGCGCTGTATGCCGCCCTGGCCCGCGTGCCCCTGGAGGACGTCGCCGAGCTCCGCTGGAGCGACCGCCTCAACCCCCGCCGCCTGGGCACCCAGCCCATGGCCTGGCTGCGCGACGCCCTGGCCGCGGTCGTGCCCCCCGCCGACCAGGGCATCGCCTACGTCGGCCGGCGGCGGGGCGAGCATGTGGTGGTCGAAGGGAGCTCCCCCGGCACCGGAGGCCAGCGCGGCGTGGAGACGGAGGCCACGATCCGCCTGGGCGAGGGCCTGCAGCGCTGGTCCTGCCGGGTGGGCGAGCGCGCCGTGTCCGTGGAGGTCGTCGCGTGATCCGCGCCGTTCCCATCGCGCTGCTCCTGGCGCTGCTGTCGACGCCCGTCGACGCGGCCGATCTGGCCTCGCTGCGGGCCGCGGCGGCGGCCTACCCCCAGGACTACGGCGCCCAGCAAACCCTGGCCCGGGCCGCAGAAGAGGCCGGGGAGCGAGACCTGGCCCTCATCGCCTGGCAGGCCGCCTTCGATGCGAGCCACGGCAACCTGGAGTCCTCCCTGGGCCGCGCGCTGGCCTTGCTCAACCTGGGCCGCATCCCCGAGGGCCGCGCCGCCGCCCGGGCCGCAGCCCGCGCCTTCCCCGAGTCCGCCGCCGCCCAGAAGACCCTGGCCGGGGCCCATCGCCACGCCGCCACGAACCTGCCCGGCTCCTGGGGGCTGGTGGCCGCCGACCGGGCCTACGTCCGCGCCTTCTCGCTCTCCCCCGACGACGACACCCGCTGCGGCCGCGCCTGGAACCGCCTGGCCCTCGACGCGCCGCTGGTGGCCCGCCAGGACTTCGCCGCCCTGCTCCTGAAGAACCCCGGCGACGCCTGCGCGGTCGACGGTACGGCGGCCACGCGGCCGATGTTCCGCTTCGGCGGGGGCTTCAGCCTCAACGGCTCGCTCTACCAGGACCACCCCAGCAACCTGGGCGGCTTCAACGCCCTGATCTTCGGCCGGATCTCCTTCGCCGATCTGGTCTTCGCCGAGGTGGCCGGGCGCTTCCTGGGCATCGCGCAGTCCACAGACACGGGCACCCAGGACTACCGCCAGGACGAGATCTGGGGGCGGGTGGGCGTGGCGCACGGGGGCTTCGGCGCGCAGGTGCTGGCCGGCGCCCTGGGCGCGACCACGTCGACGTCGACGATCCCGGCCGTGGGCGGGCAGGCCTGGGCCAGCTTCGGCGCGACCCTGCGGCTGGAGGGCACCTGGGCGCAGTACGACGACGGCGAGGCCCTGCGCGCCGGCCTGGGCCTGCGGGTGCCGGTGCTGTCGATGCTGAGCCTGGACGGCGGCGTGGACCTCAGCGGGCTGATCGACGACTCCGGGGACCCCACCCCCCAGGTCAGCGCCCACCTCTCGGCGATCCTGCGGCTGGGGCCGATGACCCTGCAGCCGGGCTTCCGGGCCGGCAACGAGATCCGCCCCCTGCGCATCGACGAGCCCTCGCTCTGGAACACCACATCGACCCTGGAGGCCTCGGCCTTCCTCAAGGGCTCCGCCGCCCTCAACCCCAACCTGGACCTCAGCTTCGGGTACGAGGTCCTGCGGTTCCAGCCCGCGGACGGCTCGGACGTCCGTCACACCCACGTGCTCTCGATCGGCATCGCCGGTCACGGGAGCGGAGGATTGCGCAAGTGAAGGCCCTCTTGACCCTTCTGCTGTTCCTGGTGCCGGCCTCGGCCGGGGCCGCCAACCCCACCGAGCTCTTCCAGCAGTCCTTCACCCTGGAGACCGCGGGCAGCTACGCCGCGGCCCTGGACCGCATGGATCGGCTGCAGGGCTCCGGCGAGGATGGCTACCTGCTGCACCTGCGCCGGGGCTGGCTGCTCTACCTCAACGGCCGCTACGCCGACTCGGTGGAGGCCTACCGCGCCGCCGTGGCCGAGGAGGGGCGCTCGGTGGAGGCGCGCACGGGCATGACCCTGCCGCTCATGGCGCTCAAGCGCTGGTCCGACGCGGAGGCCGCCTGCGACGAGATCCTGCGGATCGCGCCGGGCAACTACCTGGGCCTGTCCCGCCGCGCGTGGGTGCTCTTCAGCGCCGGGCGCTTCGGCGACGCGCAGGCCGCCTACGCCGCCGTGCTGGAGCAGTACCCGGCGGACAACGACATGCGCGCCGGTCTGGGCTGGTCCATGCTGCGCCAGGGCGACCGCGCGGGGGCCCAGGCGGCCTTCGAGGCGGTGCTTCACACGGTGCCCGGTCACGTCTCTGCGGGCCAGGGCATCGCGGCCCTGGAATAATCGACCCATGGCGAAGCTCCTCCTGGTCGAAGACGACGAACGGCTGGCCTCCCTGGTGGCCGAGTACCTGCGCAACAACGGCCACGAGGTCGACGTCGAAGGGCGCGGCGACCGGGCGGTGGAGCGCATCCTCACCGAGCGCCCGGACCTGGTGGTCCTGGACGTGATGCTGCCGGGCGAAGACGGGCTGTCGGTCTGCCGCAAGGTGCGGCCGCAGTTCGGCAACCCGATCCTCCTGCTGACCGCCCGGGGAGAGGAGCTGGACCAGGTGCTGGGCCTGGAGATGGGCGCCGACGACTACGTGGCCAAGCCCGTGTCCCCGCGCCTGCTCCTGGCCCGCATCAAGGCCCTCTTGCGCCGGGGCGCGCCAACCGACGGCGACCAGATCAGCGTGGGCTCGCTGGTGGTGGACCGCGGGGCGCGGTCGGCGACCGTGGGTGGGGTGCCGCTGGAGCTGACGTCGGCCGAGTTCGACCTGCTGTGGGCCCTGGCCCGTCGGCCCGGCGAGCCGATCACCCGGGAGGAGCTGCTCAAGGACCTGCGGGGCATCACCTGGGACGGCGTCGACCGCTCCATGGACGTGCGCGTCTCCCAACTCCGCCGCAAGCTGGCGGCCTTCGACGACCACAGCGACCGCATCAAGACCGTGCGCGGCGTCGGCTACCAGTTCGTCCCCGCTTGAGCGCGCCCCCCACCAGCGAAGGTCTCCCCCGGTGAACCGCCTGTTCACCCGCATCTACGCGGTCGTGGGCGTGGTGCTCGTGGCCAGCGTGGTGCTCGTGGCCGTGCTGTTGCCCCCGGTGGAGCAGGTGGCCCTGGACCAGCAGATCCGCGGCATGGCCGGGGTGTGGCCCGAGGACGTGGCCTCGCGCTTTGTCGGCGGGGACAACGCCGCCGTGGCGTCCGGCCTGCAGCGGGAGCTGGGCCTGCCGGTGAGCGTGCTGCCCGAGGAGGCGGTGGTGGGCGCCGTGGGCTCCTTCGCCAGGCGCAACCTGGCCGAGGGCAAGCCGGTGGTGCTGCTGCACGAGGCCGGGCCCGCCATCTACGTGCCCTTGACCGGACAGCCCGTGGTCGCCGTCCTGCGTCCCCCTCCCCCGCCCCCGCCCTGGACGGGCCCCCGCGGCGCGCTGCTGGTGGGCGTGGTGCTGTTGGCCCTGGGGGCCGCGGTGCTGCTGATCGTGCGGCCCATCGAGCAGCAATTGGAGGCGATCGGCGCGGCCGCGGGGCGGATCCAGCACGGCGAGCTGGGCGCCCGGGCCGACGTGCAGCGCGGCGACGCGGCGGGGCAGCTGGCCCGGAGCTTCAACGGCATGGCCGCCCGCGTGCAGACGATCGTCGACACCCGCAAGGCCCTGCTGCACGGCGTCGCCCACGAGCTGCGCACCCCCCTGGCCCGCCTGAAGTTCGCCCTGGAGCTGCTGGACGACGCCCCGCCCGACGCCATCGGCCCCCGCATCGAGGAGATCCAGGGCGACGTCCTCGCCCTGGAGGAGCTGGTCTCCGAGCTCATGCGCTACTCCGCCCTGGAGGGCGACGGAGCGCTGGAGCGATCCCCCACCTCCATGAACGACCTGCTGGGCCACGTCGTCGACGAGGCCCGCCGGCTGCCGCGGGAGCGAACGATCGAAGACGATCTCCCCCCCCTGCCCATGGTGGACCTGGACCGGCGACTGGTGCAGCGCTCCTTGACCAACCTGGTCAACAACGCCGTGCGCTACGCCGACTCCACGGTCCGGGTCAGCGCGCAGATCCGCGAGGACAGGCTCTACGTGCACGTCGACGACGACGGCCCCGGCGTGCCCGCGGACGAACGCGACCGCATCTTCGAGCCCTTCGTCCGCCTGGACGCGGCCCGCTCCCGGGACACCGGCGGCATCGGCCTGGGCCTGGCCCTGGCGCGCAAGGGGGCCCGCGCGCACGACGGCGACGTGGAGGTGGGCGACTCCCCCCTCGGCGGCGCCCGGTTCACCTGGTGGCTGCCCCTGGGGGCGGAGCCGGAGCCCCAAGGCGTGCTGGCCCGCCTCACGGGGACCCTGCGCCTGAAGTCGCGGAAGACGTCGAAGTCGGAGCGGGACGGCTGATCCAACCGCCGACGCCGGGCTCAGGGCAGCGGTCCGCTCCAGTCCGAATCGGGCTGCACCGGGGGCTCGGCGTCCTTGTGGGCGTAGGGTCCGGCGCGCAGGGTGGGCAGCCAGTTCTCCGCCGCCTCCACCCCGCTCAGCACCAGGAGCGTCGTGAGCGTCAAGGCGATGGCCTCGTCGGCGCGGCCCATGCCCGCGGCGGCGCCGATGCCGGCCAGGATCCAGATGACCGCCGCCGAGGTCAGGCCCACCACCTCCGCTCCGCGGTTCATGATCACGCCGCCGCCCAGGAAGCCGACGCCCACGACCACCTGCCCCAGGACCCGGGTGGCGTCGCTGCCGGAGTAGCCGTCGCCCACCACGTCGATGGAGAGGCGCACAAAGGAGGCCGCGCCCAGGCAGATCAAGCTGGAGGTGCGAATGCCTGCCGGCTTGCCCCGCCACTGCCGCTCCAGGCCGATCGCCGCGCCGCAGGCCACCGCCACCGCCACGTGGGTCCAGTACTCAGGCTGAAGGATCACGGAGTCCACGGACCATCTCCCTGCCGCGGGGCGCGGAGCGCGGATCATGCCCCCTGCGCGCGCGCATTCAAGGGGCTGCTCGCCTGTTCCTCGCCGACCGCGGGCCTCGGCGGTGCTATGAGGGAGCCAACCGAGGACCCCCACCCATGCGCCTGCTGCTCCCCCTGCTCCTGCTGATCGGCTGCGCCGCGCCCCCGGCCGACGACGACGACGCCACCGAAGCCCCCCGCGAGGTGGTCACCTGGCCGCAGACCCTGGGCATCGACGCCGGCCGCTACGCCTCCATCGAGGGCCCCGAGGGTTGGGACCAGGGCGAGGCCTTGCCCTTGGTCGTGCTGCTGCACGGGTACCAGGCGGGGATGACCGGGGAGATCCAGGAGCTCCTCTTCAAGTACCGGGCGCAGATCGAGGACCAGCGCTTCCTCTACGTGCTGCCGACGGGCTCGGAGAACAGCGACGGCGACGTCTACTGGAACGCCACGGACCGCTGCTGCGACTTCGAACAGGAGGGCGTCGACGACTCCGGCTACCTGCGCGGGCTGGTGGACGAGGCCATCGACCGCTACGCCGTGGACCCCGACCGCGTGTACTTCAGCGGGCACAGCAACGGGCACTTCATGAGCTACCGCATGGCCTGCGATCACGCCGACGTCGTCGCCGCGGTGGCCGGGCTGGCCGGCGGCACCTGGCTGGACGAGAGCCGCTGCGGCGCATCGGAGCCCGTCTCGCAGCTGCACATCCACGGCGACGCCGACACCGTCATCCCCTACGAGGGCGAGCCCAACGCCCCCGGCGCCCTGGAGTCCGCCACCCGCTGGGCCGACCGGGCCGGCTGCGACCAGCGCGACGTCGACGTCGGCCGCCTGGACCTGGTCAACTCCGCCGCCGGCGACGAGACCCGCCGCGACGCCTGGACCGGCTGCGACGAGGGCGCAGTCGAGCTCTGGACCCTGGAGGGCCAGGGCCACATCCCGCTGATCAACGGCACCTTCGGCGAAGAGGTGATCCGCTGGCTGCTGGAGCAGCGCCGCTGAGGGCGCTCAGCCCGACGTGTGCAGCGCCGGGTCGAAGCGCCGGGTGCGCCGTCGGTAGCTCAGGGTGGAGGCCGGCCAGATCGTGAAGTTCTGGCCCGCCGCGTTGAGGTACCAGGAGCGGCAGCCGGTGCCCCAGACCTGAGCGCCGTGCTTGCGGTCGACCTCCTGCACGAAGGCCTCCAGCGCCGACCCCCGGACCTCCACCACCGGCCGATGGGGCCGCTGCTCCTTCGCCCAGGCCATCGCCTGGAGCACGTAGCGGACCTGGGCCTCGATCATGACGATGACGCTGTTGTGGCCCAGGGCGGTGTTGGGGCCCATGAGCAGGAAGGCGTTGGGGAAGCCCGGCACCGTCATGCCCAGGTGGGCGCTCGGGCGGGGGCCCCATACCTCCGCCAGCCGGCGCGCGCCGCGGCCCAGCACGTCGACGTGGCCCAGGGGCTCGTCCACCAGGAAGCCCGTGCACCAGATCAGGACGTCGACGTCGTGCTCTTCGGACCCCACGCGGAGGCCCCCCGGGGTGACGGCGTCGATGCCGCCGCAGACCAGCCGCACGTCGTCCCGGTTGAAGGACTCCAGGAAGGCATCGGAGATCAGGATCCGCTTGCAGCCCAGCTCGTAGGCGGGCGTCAACGCCGCCGCGGTCGCGGGGTCCCGCACGGTGCGGCGCACGTGCTCCTTCGCCAGCCGCTCCACCAGGCTGCGCGCCGGCGCCCAGGGGCCGAAGACCGCGGGGTAACGCACCTCGTAGGTCGCGTACTCCACGGCCCGGACGGCGCGCATCAGGCCGGGCACCCGCGAATAGAGCCACTGCCGCCAGCGGGGGATGGGGCCGTCCCTGCGGGGCACCACCCAGGCCGGCGTGCGCTGGAAGACCACCACCTCGGACGCGACCCCGGCCAGCTCCGGCACGATCTGGACGGCGCTGGCGCCGGTGCCCACCACCCCCACGCGCTTGCCCTGCAGATCCACGGTGGGGTCCCAGCGGGCTGAGTGCATCGAGGGCCCGGCGAAGCTGCCCATGCCCGGCAGATCGGGCAGCCGCGCGTCCTTCAGGCCCCCGATCGCGCTGACCTGAAAGGGGGCCCGAAAGGCCCGACCGTCGGCGCAGTGCAGGGTCCAGGTGGCGCGGTCCTCGTCGAAGACCGCGCGCACGACGTCGGCCCCGAAGCGCAGGCGATCCCGCAGCCCCCAGCGGTCCACGCAGCCCAGGACGTAGGCCTGGATCTCCGGCTGCAGGGCGTAGCGGCGGGACCAGTGGGGGTTGAGCTCGAAGGACCAGGAGTACAGGTGCGAGCGCACGTCGCAGCCGCAGCCGGGGTAGGTGTTGTCCCGCCAGGTGCCACCGACCTCGTCGCCCCGGTCCAGGATCACGAAGTCGTCGACGCCGGCCAGCTGCAGCTGCCGGGCCATGCCCAGCCCGCCGAAGCCGGCCCCCACGATCACCACGCTCGCCTCTTCCACCGCCACCTGCGCAGTCTGCCAGCCGCCTGCCCCCCTGGCCCGGCCGCGCTCGTCTCCCGGTCCCGCAGGGGGTAGGTTCTGCGACCGCTCCGCCCCCCCGAGGCCTCCATGATG
Source organism: uncultured Pseudomonadota bacterium (assembly GCA_937907595.1). Lineage (GTDB taxonomy): Bacteria > Myxococcota_A > UBA796 > UBA9615 > UBA9615 > CALCXL01. The sequence continues at coordinate 1,098 of CALCXL010000787.1, read as the reverse complement.
CTCCGCCTGCCCCTCTTCGCCCTGCTCCCCCTCCTGCTCGCCGCCCCCGCCTGGGCCGACGAGGACCCGCACCTCTGGCTGGAGGAGGTCGAGGGGGAGGCCGCCCTGGAGTGGGCCGTGGCGCGCAACGCCGAGGCGGTGGCTGCCTACGCTGCCGACGAGGACTTCGAGTCCCTGCAGGCCCGGCTCCTGGCCGTCTACGACTCGCCGGCCCGCATCCCCTCGGTCAGCAAGATCGGCGACCAGTACTACAACCTGTGGCGGGACGCGGAGCACGTGCGCGGCCTCTGGCGCCGCACGACGCTGGACTCGTTCCGCACCGACGAGCCGGTCTGGGAGACCGTGCTGGACCTGGACGCCCTGGGCGAGGCCGAGGGCGAGAACTGGGTCTGGAAGCGCAACAAGTGCCTGGGGCCGGACTACCAGCGCTGCCTGCTCTTCCTGTCCCGGGGCGGCGCCGACGCGGTGGTGGTCCGGGAGTTCGACCTGGGCACCCGGGCCTTCGTGCCCGACGGCTTCGTGATGCCCGAGGGCAAGCAGGAGGCCAGCTGGGTCGATCGTGACACGCTGTTCGTCAGCGCCGACTTCGGGCCCGGCAGCCTCACCGAGTCCGGCTACGAGCGCACCACCCGGCGCTGGAAGCGGGGCACGAAGGTGGAGGACGCGCCCCAGGTCTTCGAGGGCCAGGTCACCGACGTCTCCGCCTCCGCCGACCGCTACGACCGGCCGGGCTTCGAGTTCGAGTACGGCCACCGCAGCGTCACCTTCTGGACGAGCGAGCTGTCGGTCCTGGGCAAGAAGGGCGCGGTGACGGTCGACAAGCCCGCGGGCGCCGTCCCCGACTTCTGGCGGGACAACCTGCTGCTGCAGCTCCGCGAGGACTGGACGGTCGACGGCGTGGACTACGTCGCCGGCTCCTTGCTGATCGCGCCCCTGAAGCCCTGGCTGAAGGGCAAGAAGAAGATCACGGTCCTCTTCACGCCCACGGACACCGTCAGCCTGTCCGACGTCGTGCACCTGCGCGACCACCTGCTGCTCAACCTGCTGGACAACGTCGTCAGCCGCATCGAGGTCCTGAGCCCTGGCAAGAAGGCCTGG
>CALCXL010000786.1 GCA_937907595.1 uncultured Pseudomonadota bacterium | reverse complement strand
GCTTGTTCTCCCGGGCGAACTTCACAGCGGCGACCTTGCCTTCGACCCCGCGCTCGCCGAACCCGCCGGGCACCAGGATCGCGTCCAGGTCCATCACCCGCTCGTAGTTGCCCTTCTCCAGGTCGTCCGAGCTGATGTACCGGAGCTCCACCTTGCTGTGGTTGGCCAGGCCGCCGTGCACCAGGGCCTCGTTCAGGCTCTTGTAGGACTCGATCAGGTGCACGTACTTGCCGACGATGCCGATCGTGGCGCCCTCGGTCACCTTGCTGCGGCGCTCGGCCAGGTCCTCCCAGACCGACAGGTCGGGGTGACGGGCCCAGATGTTCAGCCGCTTGCAGAGCAGATCGCCCAGCCCCTGCTCGTTGAAGACCACCGGCAGCCGGTAGATGGAGTCGACGTCCGGCGCCGAGACCACCGCTTCGGGGTCGACGTTGCAGAACAGCGAGATCTTCTTCTTCATCTCCACCGGCAGCTCGCGATCCGAGCGGCAGAGCAGGACGTCGGGCTGGATGCCGATGGACCGGAGCTCCTTGACGCTGTGCTGCGTGGGCTTGGTCTTCAGCTCGTCGGCCGTCTTGAGGTACGGCACCAGCGTGACGTGGATGAACAGCACGTTCTCCGTGCCGTGGTCGTACTTGAACTGGCGGATGGCCTCCAGGAAGGGCAGCGATTCGATGTCGCCCACGGTGCCGCCCACCTCCACGATCAAGACGTCGGTCTTCTCGTCCGGCACCCGGAGGATGCGGCTCTTGATCTCGTTGGTGATGTGCGGGATGACCTGCACGGTGCGGCCCAGGTACTCGCCCCGGCGCTCCTTGCGGATCACGGCGTCGTAGACCTTGCCCGTCGTGAAGTTGCTGTGCTTGCCGCAGACCTGGTTGGTGAAGCGCTCGTAGTGCCCCAGGTCCAGGTCGGACTCTGCACCGTCGTCGGTGACGTAGACCTCACCGTGCTGGTACGGCGACATCGTCCCGGGATCGACGTTGATGTAGGGGTCCATCTTGAGGTTGCGCACGGTCAAGCCGCGCGCCTCCATCAGCGCGCCGATGCTCGCCGACGACAAACCCTTGCCGAGGGAGGAGAGAACCCCTCCCGTTACGAAGATGACCTTGGTCTTCATCCCGAGCTTGCCCGTCCCGCTTTCGCGACTGATTGGGGCCCCTGAACAGGGGCAGCACCCGGGGGGGGAGTATACGGATGAGGACGCAGAGCCCAAGAGGATCCCGGGCGATCTCCAAAGATCGTCGCGGGGCGCGCCTTCGGGGCCCCGATCCCAGGCCGCGCGGCGGTCCATCGGCCCACGCCCCGGCCCGCGTCCAGCCCCAAACGCGAACCGCCCCGAACCCGGAGGTTCGAGGCGATTCGAAGGATCGTGCGAAGCGGCCTAGCGCTTGCTGAACTGGAAGCGCGCGCGAGCGCCCTTCTGGCCGTACTTCTTCCGCTCCTTGATCCGCGAGTCGCGGGTCAGGAAGCCAGCGCTCTTGAGCGCGGGGCGGAACTCGGGGTTGAAGAGCAGCAGGGCCCGGCTGATGCCGTGCTTGATGGCGCCGGCCTGGCCGGTGGTGCCACCGCCGCGAACGGTCACGGTGATGTCGAAGTTCTCCGTCGTCTCCGTCAGCGTCAGCGGCTGCTTGAGGATCATCTTGTCCGTCTCGCGACGGAAGTAGATGTCCAGCTCACGGCGGTTGACCGTGAAGCCGCCGTTGCCGGGGCGGAGGTAGACACGCGCGGTGGCGGCCTTGCGGCGCCCGGTACCGTAGTAGCTCGTCTTGCTCATCGTCGTCTTCCTACAGCGCCAGCGGCTGCGGCTGCTGGGCGGTGTGCGGGTGCTCGGCGCCCGCGTAGACCTTCAGCTTGGTGATCTGCTTCCGGGCGAGCCGGTTCTTGGGGAGCATGCCGCGCACGGCGTGTTCCCAGACGCGCTTGGGATCCTTCTGGATCAGCTCGTCGAAGGTCCACGAACGCAGCCCACCCGGGTAGCCCGAGTAGTTGTAGTACTTCTTGTCCAGGCGCTTGTTGCCCGTGACCACGACCTTGTCCGCGTTCACGATGACGACGAAGTCACCCACGTCCACGTGGGGCGTGTAGATGGCCTTGTGCCGGCCGCGCAGGACCATGGCGACCCGGGTGGCGACCCGGCCGAGGGTCAGGCCCTCAGCATCCACGACCCACCAGTCCCGGGGGATGGTTCCGTCGTTGACGTCTTCTTTGCGTGCAACCCAGGTGCTCATGTCGGCTCTCGTCCTTGTTACGCAGCCCCGATCGGGGGCCCTGAAGATCAGCGTCAGGCGCGCAGGGTCGCGCTTGTACCCGGCCCTCTCTGGGCCGTCAAGCGTCGACACGTCGATCGATCCAGATCACTCCGGCGCGATCGGTCCGCTCGCTGAAACGTTTCGATACCACAGATCGGCGTTTCCGCTGCGGTAGTCAAGCCATGCGACGTGCAACAGGGGCCCGGAGATCACCACCTGCGGCTCGTCGGAGATCGCGGTGCTCTGGGGGTCCCCGTCGATCCGCCCGTCCACCTCCGACCACAGGTACCCGCCGTCCTCGGAGGTCCGGTAGTAGATGTCGGGGTGCTCGGACTCCACCTCGGGGTTCCGTCGGCGATCGGCCCAGACCGCCGCGATCGTCTCCCCCTGCCCCACCAGGCGAACCCCCAGCGAGTGCGCGGAGCCGGCCAGGTCCGTGTCCAGGCGCTGCTCGGGGCCCCAGTTGAGCCCCCCGTCGTCGCTGCCGCGCATCAGGATGTCGAAGCCGACGTCGCGGTCGTCGTGCCAGGCGACCACCACGCGGCCGTCGTGGGCCACCACCGAGGGGTAGAAGCTCTCGTTCGCGCCCTCGCCCCCGCCGTCGATGCGGGTCGCCGCGTCCTGCCAGGTGGCGCCGGCGTCGACCGACCCGTTGAGGAAGATGTCCCGGCCGCCGTTGCGCTCGTCGTGCCAGGCGACGTAGGCAGCCGGCGGGCTGGAGTCCCGGTCCACAGCCAGCGCCACGCCGAACGCGTTGGAGTTGCCGCCCGCGTCGCCCCCGTCCACGCGCGTGTCCGACGCCTCCCAGTGGAAGCCGAAGTCCGAGGAGCGGTTGACGTACACGTCGTTGCCGCCGTCCCGGCTGTCCTCCCAGGCGACGTACACCCCGCCGAGCCCGTCGCCCCGGATCTGGGGACGGGCCGAGTAGGCGTTGCCCGGGTCGTCCGTGTCGAGCCGGATCTCCTCGGTGAGGAAGTTGTACCCGTTGACCGCGCGCGTGAACCAGACGTCGTGGGCGCCGAAGCGGTTGTCCGTCCAGGTCAGCAGGATCTGGCGATCGGGGCCCTCGGTGGGCTCGTAGTGCACGGCGATGGCGGGGGTGATGGCGTCGTAGTCGCCGTCCGGGTCGTCGTTGGCGGCGCGGATCTGCACGAACTGCCGCACGGCGACGTTGTCGTCCCAGTTGGCGAAGTAGACGTTGCGGTGTCCGATGTCCGACTCGCGGTCGTCCTCCCAGACCACGTAGATCTGGTCGCCCGCGCACACGACCTCCGGGTTCTCCGCGACCGTGTCCCGGCCGCTGGCGTCGTCCGACGAGACCAGGATGTCCTGCTCGAGCCAGTTGGTGCCCCCCGCGCGCCCGATGTTCATGAACACCTGGTTGCGACCGCCGCGCCGGTTGTCATGCCACACCAGGAACACGGCGGTGCCGGACACGCACATGCGCGGGTGGCCGACCTCCGCGCCCTGGCTGTGGTCGACCAGGGTGTCCGCGGTCGTGTATTCGACGACCTCTTCAACCACCGCCGCGGAGGGGCATGCGGCGAGCGTCAGGGCGAGCATGGCGAGGATCGAACGCATCGCCGGCACACTACACGACGGCTGCAGGCCGATCGACGGGATCACGGGCGCCCGACGCCCACGGGTTCGGGAATCCTCACCGACCCCCGTTGACCCCCCCGGGGACGCGTGGCAGGTTGCCGATTCTCACGGCCAAACGCCGGAACCAAGGAGCCACGATGGCCGCCAAGACTGACCTGGGCAACCGACACGCTTGCTTCAAGTGCGAGTGCAAGTTCTACGACCTGGGCGCGCCCGTCCCGCTCTGCCCCCGTTGTGGGGCCGACCAGCGCGAGAATCCGAACCCGGATCCCCGCGAGCTGCTGCGCTCCGGCGGCCGGAGCAAGCGCAAGCGCAAGCCGAAGGCGAAGCCGAAGCCCGTCGTGAAGGAGCTGGCCCCCTCGGAGGACAGCCTGGACATCGACGACGAGGACCTGCTCGACGACGACGACGATCTCGGCGACGACGACGACGACGATCTCAGCGGCGACGG
>CALCXL010000785.1 GCA_937907595.1 uncultured Pseudomonadota bacterium | reverse complement strand
GGTGCGCGGCTCCCCAGCGCAGCGGTGGGACTCGGGGTGTCAGGGCCCCGGGTGTTCGACCTGCAGATCGCGCTGACGGCGATGGAGGCTGGCGCGCGGGAGCTCTGGACCAACGACCGGAGCTTCGTCGCCCCGGCGGGTCTGCGCCTCGTCTACCCCCTCGACGGCTGAGGTCTTCGGCAGGGCTGGGCGCGCTGGCCAGCGTGCACGGTTGGAAAGCGAGGACGCGGAAGCGCGGTGGGGCGCTGCCAGGGGCGGGATTTCAGGGGCCTCGCCCTACCTGAGCCGATCGGGGTGCCGCAGCGTGATCCGCGCGTTGATCGCCAGATCGCGGGCCGTCGACACCTGTCCGTCGGTCCAGCGTACCTCGATGCGATCGATGGACGTCGCCTCCCCCAGGCCAAAGTGGAGCTCCGCCGCCGACTGCCCCACGGTGCGCAGGGCGTGCAGCTCCTGGACCTCCACCCGATCGCCGACCACCAGCTCCACCCGCGCGCCGAAGCCCTGGCGGTTGCCGTCGGGGCCGTCCAGGGCCACCTCCGCCCAGGCGCCGGGGCCGCAGGGGTTGTCCCAGAGCACCACGGGTCCGCCCCAGGAGCCCAGGATCAGCTCGCGGTGGCCGTCGCGGTCCAGGTCGGCGCTGGCCAGGCCGTAGTGGGGGTCGGTGAGGGCGTAGCCGGCGGGCACGCTGCGGTCCACGAAGCCGGCGGCGGTCCCCTGCCAGAGGATGTCGGGCTGGTGGAAGGAGAACTGCGAGTCCGCGATGCCCGCCGCGCCGGGTGGGGGGCCGGCCGCGGTGGCCAGGTCCAGCCGCCCGTCGTTGTCCAGGTCGATGGCCTCCACGCTCCAGGGCGACCAGGGCGCGTCCTCCTGCGTCCAGCCGGGCACCGCCTCCAGGTCGGCGTCCAGGCCCAGGGACGAGGCCCCTTCGACGTAGGTGCCGCCCTCGTTGAGCAGGCAGCGCAGGCGGGTGCCCAGGTCGGACACGCAGTAGTCCCGGTCCCCGTCCCCGTCGAAGTCGCGCCCCGCGGCCCCCATCACGCAGGCGTGCACGTCGGCCCCCACCTCCGGCGCGTCGTCGATGAGCTCGCCGTCGTTGCGCCAGAAGCTGGCCCCGGGCCGGCCGTCGCGGGCGCGGTCCGATCCGATGAATACGTCCAGGTCGCCGTCGTCGTCCCGATCGGTGAACAGCGCGTGCATGGACAGCCAGGGGTAGGGCTGCTGCTCCAGGGAGCGCGCCAGGGCGAAGCCCCCGTCGTCCTGCACCAGCAGGCGGTCCGGAGTGCCCGGCCAGAAGGGCTCGGCGCTGGGTCGAAAGCCCTCAAACGGGATGGGGTCCAGGCCCGGCAGCAGCAGGTCCAGGTCGCCGTCGCCGTCGATGTCCCCCGCCGCCAGGGTGTTGATGCAGGTCAGCGGCCAGTCGGGCTCGAAGAACAGCCGCTCCGCCGGTCCGAACGCCAGGCCGCCCCGGTTGGGCAGCCGCGCGGCGAACCCCTCCCCCACCAGCAGGATCTCGGGCAGACGATCACCGTCCAGGTCCACCGCGGCCTGGGCCAGCACCTCCCGGCCGGCCAGCGTCGACAAGTCGACGTCGAGCGATCGTTCGACGAAACGGCCGTCGACGCCCTCCCACAGCGCCGGGGCGCCGGGCGGGGCCGAGAACAGCAGTTCGTGGTCCCCGTCCCCGTCCAGATCGCTGGCCACGACGCCGCCGGGCATCCAGGGGCAGGAGCGCTCCGTGCTGTCGGCCGGGTTGACCTGGGCCAGGCCGCGATCGCCGGGGACGAGGCGCAGGAAGCCGGCGACGGGGGCCGCGCAGGGGGCGGCGGGCTCGATGAGCACGGGGCCGAGGGCCGAGGGAGTGGGCGTCGGCGTCGGCGTCGGCGTCGGCGTCGGCGGGGCGATCCCACCGCTTGGGGGGCAGGCGCTCAGGAGGATCAGCAGCGTGGGGATCGGCGCGCGCACGCGTGGATCTTGGCCCCATGCAGCCGATCGGATCTACGTTGTGCCCGTGTCGCGCAAACTCACCCACCACCTGATCGTCGAGTACGAGCTCAAGAACCTGCCCCAGGATTGGCGCACGCAGGTCCAGGACGTCGTGCGCACCCTGGCCAGCAACCACAATCTCTTTCCGAAGTTGATCGAGGTCGGCCAGTTCGGCACCCCGCCCAAGGTCCTGGTCAGCATCCGCCGCGAGGGCGCGGAGTCGGCGTGGACGGAGGCCGTGCAGGACGTGATGCGGCGCAACGTGACCCGGGTGCTGGACGCCGCGCGCAAGGAGGAGGTCGACCGGCAGGTGGCCAGCATGCGCATGAGGCCCGGCGGCGGCGCGGTGGCCGGCGCGCTGGTGGAGGGCTACGACGACGGGCACCTGGACCCCACCCAGCGGCTGGCGCGACGGACCCGCCGGGCGACCCTGCTGGTGGATCTGCGGGCGGCCCTGGACCGGGCGGAGCTCAGCGAGCCGGTCCACGACGTGGTCAGCACCGCCCTGGAGCACATGAAGCAGCCAGCGCTGTGGGCGATCTGGGCGGGGCTGCTGCTGAAGATCGTGGAGGTGGACGTGAGCCTGCCGGCCGAGCTCAAGAAGCGGGTGCGGGCGCTGCTCTGATCGCGCCGGCCAGCCCCGCCGGCGCTCAGGGGCCGATCAGGGGTTGCGACGCGCTGATCACGGCGGGGTCCTCGTCGACGGCCTGCTCGGCAGGGCCGACGTCGGCGTCTTCGGGCTCCCCGCCGCCATCGCCGCCATCCTCTGACGACTCCGTCGCGTTCATCGCGTCCCGCGCGGCGTCCAGATCGGGCACGGAGGCGCTGTCCAGGTGCACGGCGAGGGCGGCCCAGGTGCCGTCCTCGTCGTCGATCGACCGCCAGTCCAGCAGCACCTGGCAGCCGTAGCCCCCCAGGCTGACGTGCAGGCCCTCGTCGACCAGATCACGCCCCGCGCGCAGGGTCCAGCTCCCGCTGGAGAGCTCCCGCAGGCCGTAGAAGCGCCCCTCCTCCCCGCTCAGGTCCAGGGCGTCGCCCAGCTCCTGCCGCACCAGGGTGGGCTCGGCGGCGTCGCCCACGTTGTAGGCCACGGACCGCCGGAGGGAGCCCGCGGTGGGCGCGACGGAGTTGTTGTAGAGCACGAGCGTGCGCTCGCCCTGATCCCCCCGGTTGGAGTACGCGAAGACGTTCTCGTCCACGGTGCCGTCGGCGCGCACAAAGTCGAAGAGGGCGAAGTGCTCCACCCCGCTGAAGGAGGAGCGCTGCCGCAGGAGGGGGAAGATGACCGTGTCGTGCCAGGCCGCGAAGCCGGCGTCCTCCTCCTCGCCCCAGTACGCGCGGCGGTACTCCATGCCGTACTTCTCCGAGAAGCCCTCGATCTGCCCGTGGCCGAACATCGGCAGCCCCGGCAGCGTGGCCAGCAGCGTGCAGATGCCGAAGTACTTGTCGCCCTTGCCGAACTGCTCCACCGCCGTCTCCTCGTCGGGGTTGTTCATGAAGTTGACGAAGCGCTCGAGGATGGCGGGGCTGTGCTCCAGCACGTTCTTGATGGTCTGCCGGTAGCCGGCGTTGTCCTCGTCCCGGAGCATGTGCATGAAGGCGCTGTTGTAGACCCGGTGCATGCCCAGGGTCCGCACGAAGTAGCCCTCCATCATCCAGAAGGCCTCCGCCAGGAGCAGGGTGTCCGGCACCTCCTCGGCGACGCGGTCGACGACCTCCCGCCAGAACTCCTGGGGCATCGCCGCCTCGAAGGCCGCCGCGCTCACCGAGTGCTGCGCCCGGCTGGGGACCGCGCCCCCCTGCCCCGGCGGCGGGTACCAGAGGCGCTGGACGTGCTGCTTCGCCAGGGTCATGGCGGCGTCGAAGCGGATGACCGGGAAGCGGCGGGCCACGGCCAGGATCTGCTGGATCACCGCCTCCCGCAGATCGGGGTTCAGGAAGTCCAGCTGAGCGGTGTCGTTCCACGGCATCTGGGTGCCGTCGTTGCCGTGGTAGAGGTAGCGGACGTCGCCGCTGACCGGGTCCCTGCGCTCGAACACCACCGCCGCGTCGCGCTCCGTCCAGTAGCCGTCGTCGATGCGAACCTGCACCCGCGGATCCCCCGACAGGTCCGGCCCCTCGAAGCGGTAGCCCGGGTAGGGCGGCTCCGGCAGGGACACGAACCAGTCGGGGTGCTCGACGACCCAGCGGCTGTCGAGGCCGGTGTGGTTGGGCACCATGTCCGCCGCGAGGCGCAGGCCCGCCTCCGCGGCGCGGGTGCGCAGGTCGTCGTAGGCGGCCTCCCCACCCAGGGCATCGGCGATCCGGTAGTCCTTGAGCGCGTAGGCCGAGGCCTCCGCTTCGGGGTTGCCCCGGCGGCGCTTGATCGCCTGCGACGCCGGGCTGCGCTCCCACAGGCCGATGAGCCACAGGCTGGTGAAGCCGCGCTCGGCCAGGCGCTGCAGCTCCTCGTCGGGGATCTGATCCAGGCGACGGATCAGGCGGCCGTACTCCTTGCTGAGCTGGTCCAGCCACACGTAGGTCTGCTTGGCGATGAGCACCACGCGGGGCATCCAATCGCGGTCGACGCTGAAGTTGTCGGCGTCGGCGGGCGGGCCGAAGTGCAGGACGGGGGCCTCGCCGGGGGGGCCGCCGCGGTGCGTCTCCTCCTCCGCCCGCAGGTCGCGCGCGGCCAGGAGACCGTCGCTCAGGTGCTCGGGCAGCCAGCTGGACCACTGCTCGCTTATCCACTCCAGCTGGCCCTGCAGGGAGCCCGGGCAGGCCTCCGCGGGGGCGCGCAACAGCTGCGGTAGCGACGCCTCGAAGGGCTCCACCGGCTCCATGCCCTGCAGGCCCGCCTCCAGCTGCTCCAGCAGCGCCCCGGTGCTGCCGGCCAGCTCCGGCCCGTCCAGCAGGGGGCGCATGGACGCCAGGCAGGGGTTGTCCAGGAGGGAGCCGAGCACCAGCAGGGCCGCGGCCCGATCGCTGGCGTGCAGGGCGAAGGTGGGGTGCTGCCAGCCCGCGCCGAAGCGGGCCAGGCCCTCGGCCATGTCCACCCCGCCGGCGCGGTGCTCCGCGTCCTCGATCAGCTGGCGGAGCAAGCCGGGGCGGGCCTCCCGGTGCAGCAGGATCAACTCCTCGGCCGCCGCCTGGAGCACCGCCGCCGCCGCGAAGGTCGCCGCGGTGGGCGCCGGACGGGGCAGCTCCCGCTCCTGCCACAGCGTCGACGCAGCCTCGGCCCAGGCGGGCGCCGTCGGACCACCCGCGGCCAGGCGGCGGGCGAACTGCAGGCGGACCAGGAGGCGGGCGGGTTCGGGACGGGGCATGCGTGACTCCAAACAGAGTTACTAATCTTGCGGCCACTCTACCGCCGACTGATGGGCCGTCAATCGGCTTGGGGCGGCGATTGGGGGGCGAGCGCGGATCGATACCCCAACCGGCCGCCGCAGGTGTCACACTGTACGCGTTGGCGAGCGTGGGGCGCGTGAGTTGGCTTGACCGGGCGATACCATGACCAGCATCTTCGACCGTCCTTCGGACGCAGCTCCCCGCAGCAACCGCGGGCGGAGCACCAGCCCCGGCCGCACGGCCCGCACCCCAACCACCAGCCCTGGCCGCGCCGCGCCGCGCTTCCGCACCGAGTCGGAGCTGGAGCGCGTGTTCGGCCCGGAGCCGGACCCCGACGCCACCGCGCCCCCCCACGTCGATCCCCTCTGGTCCCAGCCCGGCCCGCCCTCCGCGGCCGAGATCACGGAGCCGAACCCCCGGCCGACCTTCGGGGACCTGAACGCGGTGGGCGCGGCCGACCCCCCGTCGGTCCCGCCGCCTTCGCCGCCCCGGCTCGGGGTCCGCAGGCCCTTGCAGGGGGGCGCTGCGCTGCCCAACGCGATGCCCACCGCTCCCGCCGCAGCGACCACCCTGCGGAGCCCCGCCCCCGCGGACTCACCCCAGCCCCGCCGCCAGCGCCCCACCGCGGTCCTGCTCAGCGATCGCCCGCCCCTGGCTGCGGAGGTGCGCGGTCTGTTGATCGAGCTGGGCTTCGCGGTCACGGTGCTCCCAGGACCCGAGCAGCCCTGGCACCACGCCGCCGACCGCACCGAGGACCTGGTGCTCGTCGACGTGCCCGGCGTGCCCGCACCCGAGGGCGCCGGCCTCGATCTGAGCCGCTGCATCGCGGTGCGCCCCCCGGGCGCCAGCCCCGCCTTCGACGCCCACGCCGTGCACCTGGGCTTGCGCGCGGTGGTGGGGCGACAGCACGCGGTGGAGGAGCTCAAGTCGGTGCTGGGGGATCCCGACGCCACGGCGCTGGAGACGTCGGAGACGGTGCGCAGCCTGAGCGACGAGGAGATCGACGCCGCCCTGGGCGAGCCGCGCCCCGACGAACCCTTGTCGGTCTCCGTCGACGCCGGCCGCCACGTGGACGAGCGCTTCCTGCTCCTGGAGCGCCTGGCTCCGCCGCCCCAGGAGCGTTGGCGCGGCTTCGACGAGCGGCGGCTGGTCGACGTGGAGATCGAGCTCAGGGTGGCGCCGTCGCTGCCCTCCCACACCGAGCGATTCCTGGAGGCCAGCCGGAGGGCGCAGCGGCTGCAGCACCCCAACATCGTCGGCTTGGTGGCTGCGGGGCAGTGGAACGGCTTCCTGTACACCGCCACCGAGTGGGTCTCGGGCCAGAGCCTGCGCGAGCGCATGGACGCGGTGGCGGGGCCCCTCCCCCTGGCGGCGGCGGCGCGGATCGGCCGACAGATCGCCTCCGCCCTCGACCTGGCGCACCGGCGGGGGCTGGCCCACCGTGGGCTGGAGCCCGACCGCATCCGGGTGCTGCCCGGCGACAGCGTGCACCTGACCGACCTGGCGGGGCTGCGCGCCCCGGACGCGATGCTGACCAGCACCCGGGACCTGCTCCGCCTGACCCGCGCCGGCTACCTGGCCCCCGAGCGCTTCGTGGGTGCGGGAGGCCGGGGCTTCGCCGCCGACGCCTGGGCCCTGGGCGTGCTCCTGTACGAGATGGCGGCGGGCTTCCCACCCTTCCAGGCGGCCGGGCTGGAGGGCATGCGCGAAGCCGTGCAGGCCGCCTCCCCGCCCCCGCTCACCACCGCCAACCCCGCGGTGCCCGAAGGCCTGGCCCAGGTGGTCACCGCGCTGCTGGACCCCGATCCGGCGCGTCGGCCGAGCGATCTGCGCGCCATCGCCGAGCGCCTCTTCGCGGTAGAGGCCAACGGCCAGCGCCTGGCCTGGACGCCCAGCGCGGAGGCGTGAGGCCGTGGGCTTCTGGATGCAGCCCAGCACGTAGACATGCCCTCCCCTGTCCCTCCCCCGATTGACAGGCCGCGCGCGCGTCCCTCTCATGGGCACTGGATGCCGCGCCCCCTGATCACCGCCGCCGTGCTCGCGTGGATGCTGCTGCTCGCGGTCGCCACCCTCCCCCCCCACCCCCTGCGCCCCCCCCCCC
>CALCXL010000784.1 GCA_937907595.1 uncultured Pseudomonadota bacterium | reverse complement strand
CAGGGAGTAGGTCTTCACCGAGTCCCCGGCGCGATCGCTCAGGCGCACCAGGGCGAGCAGCTCGTCGATGCGGGAGGGATCGCAGCCGCCGCCGGCCGCGGCGAAGATGCGCAGGTTCTCCACCCCGGACAGGTAGGGGTAGAAGCGGGGCCCCTCGACGATGCCGCCGATGTGGGCTCGCGCCGCGACGGGGTCCGACTCACCGAAGATGCGCACGTCGCCCGCGTCCTTGCGGATGAGGCCCAGGATCATGCGCATGGTGGTGGTCTTGCCGGCGCCGTTCGGCCCCAGGAAGCCGTAGATGTCGCCCGGAGCCACGCGCAGGTCCAGGTCGGCGACGACCGTCTTGCCGGCGTAGCTGCGGGTGAGGCCGTCGCACTCCAACGCCCACTCGGAGGTGCTCACGGCGAACACCGGGGCCGGTCGCGGCCGGGGGCGTGGGGGACGGGGGAACGGCGCATGCAGTCTCCTCAGACGGTGCGCCGCAGCCTTAGCAAAGGTGCTCCCGCCGGACAAACAGCCAGCCGGAACGGATCAGTCGAGCACGCGCTCGCGGAGGCGCTCCAGGAGCAGGCGGTTGAGGGGGCCCGCGCCGCTGGGGGCCCAGCGGAGATCGTCCGCCTGCTCGGGGCGCCAGGAGCGGCCGGCGGGGTTGTCGTTGAGCTGCGCCGAGCTCGACTTTCCCCTTGAGGCGGCCGCCACCAGGGCCAGGGCGCCGAGCCGACCGCGCGCGCCCAGGGCGTGATCCACCTTCGACTGGATGCGGAGGTAGTCGCAGGGCACGTCGGCGATGGAGTGGATGGGCTCGCGGTGGTGCCAGAAGCCTTCGGGGTCCTGGGCGAGGGCGGTGCGGGCGGCGGGCGGCAGGGCCCCGGTGCGCAGGATCGCCTCCCGGTCCGCGGGCCCCTCCCAGTCCAGGAGCAGCCGCACGTTGAGGCGGCCGTCGTCCCGGGCCAGGACCCGCGAGGCGAGGGCCAGGCCCATGGAGAAGCTGAACACGGCCAGGCGGTTCCGCGCGACGTCCCGCCGGGCCTGCACGTAGTCGAGGGTGGCGCGCAGCGCGTCCTGACCCTCGGAGCCGCAGAAGTCGTCGTGTCCCAGGACTGCCCGCGGCCGACGGGATCG
>CALCXL010000783.1 GCA_937907595.1 uncultured Pseudomonadota bacterium | reverse complement strand
ACATCGGCGGCGGCAACACCAGCGGCGCCACCTTCGACTTCGTGGGCACCGGCGACCGCATGTGCGTGATCGTGGACCCGCAGTCGGTGTTCCGGGACGACCTCCAGCTGGGCGGCAACGACCAGGAGTACTGGAACCCCTTCATGGAGGACTACCCGCACGACGACGGGGACCTGGACCTCCTGGTGGGGCTGTCGTCCTTCTACACGGGCACGCCCGGGGTGGAGATGGGCGACTTCTTCCAGAGCTTCCCCGACTCCAACGGCGTGGACCGCGCGGTCGACCTGAACATCTGCATCCAGCGGGACCGCAACGGCACCGTCGGCGCCTTCGCCGGCCGGGCGACCCCCGAGTGGTGCAGCTTCGGGACCACCGCGGGCGTGGAGTACCGCGTGGCGCTGCGCGTCTTCTCGGTGCCGGTGGACGACGGCGAGCTGCGCTACGCCCTCAGCGTGCGCACGGGCGACTGCCCGCCCGCGATCAACGAGTGCACCCTGCGCAACGACGCCGACTACTTCGAGGGGCTGCGGGAGATCCTGCCCGGCGACTCCTTCGACACCGTCGAAGAGCTCTACTGCGACGGGCTGGAGTAGGACTTCGAGGGAGCCTCGATGGCTCTGGGCTCTGGGGCTCCATCGCGAAACGGTGAACCAGCGAAGAGGCGGATGCGGCGGAGCGCTCTTGCCCTGGGGTTTGTGGTCATCGCGGGCTGCGCGCCGTCGATTCGGCTCCCGGCCGGCGCGACGCCCGACGCCCCGGCGGAGCCATCGATCCCGAGGACGCGACCTTCCGGGACCGGCACCCCTGCGCCGCGGACCTGGGCGGCTTCGACGTCGACTTCGAGGACTGACCGGGCCGCCGGGAGCGGCCTGCGCGGTTGAGCCGACCCGTCCGCCCCGGTTACCCTCTGGCGATGGGACCCAAGGACGCGATCTGGCCGGGCTGCTGGAACGCGCGGCGCATCCTGCCCGGCGTCTGGCGGGCTTCGTGCCTGGACGAGGTCGACTGGTCCGCGGTGGTCGAGGACGGGGTGCGCACGGTCGTCGATCTGCGGGACCACACGCTGGAGGTCGGACCCTGCCGCCGGGTGCACGCGCCGCTGGAGGCAGGGCTGCGCGACGACCCGCACTTCCGTGAGTTGATGGACTCGACCGGGCTCGTCTCCCCCCTCTACTACGAGGCGTTCTGCGCGCGGTGGCCCGAGCGGGTGGCCGCGGCCGTCGCCGCCGTGGACCGGGCCGACCGCGGGGTCGTCGTCTGCTGCCACGCCGGCTGGGACCGGACCGGGATGATCGCGGCGATCCTGCTCAAGCGCGCCGGCGCAACGGAGCGGGAGATCCTCGCCGACTACGCACGAAGCTGGGACCACGCCGACCCCGACGGGCAGGGCGACGCACGACGCGCGAAGCTCGGCGACGCCGGCACGACCTGGCAGGCGGCCTTGACGGCCTTCCTGCGGAGCGCGGGGTCGAACTTCTGACCGCCGGCGCAGACACGCCCCCAGCCGACGGTCGATTCTCCCCCAAGACCCTTGCGATTCCGGCCCATTCGGGATACCTCCCCGGCCGCACTTCGAAAGGCACCCGCCGATGTTCGCTCGACTCTCGCTGCTCCCCACGCTGCTCGCCGCCCTCCTGCTGGTCTCCGGCTGCGGCAAGAAGGCTGAGGCACCCCCCGCCCCCGACACGTCCTCCAAGACGGCCCGAGCGGCCGATGCGGACGGTGCGAAGAAGAAGAAGAAGAAGAAGAAGTCGAAGAAGGGCAACTCCGAGGGCGACTTCGGGAAGCTCGACTTCAAGGCGCTGCCGAAGGACTTCAAGGAAGCGATCGCCGTCGTGCGCAAGTCGCAGACCTGGAACCTGCACCCCAAGGCCCAGAAGGACGGCGCCAAAGCCGGCGCGGACCCGCGTGAGACGCTGGATCTCAAGATGGACCGCAAGCTGCTGGAGACCAGCTACGACAAGGGCGCCGCGTTCCTGGTGAACTGGCAGCTGCCCGCCGGCAACTTCCACTACATGTACGACTGGCTGGACGGCACCTGGGTGGAGGACGACCACCAGGTGCGGCAGGCCGGCTCCCTCTGGGGCATCGCCACCTGCTACCGCTACAAGCCCACCCCCGAGCTCAAGAAGGCGCTCGACCAGGGCCTGAAGTTCTGGTTCGACACCAGCGTGCCCGGCCCCAAGGACGGCACCCTGATGTTCGCCTACGGCAAGGACCAGTGGCTGCACTCGGGCACCGTGGCGCTCGTCGCCCTGGCCATCATCGAGTACCTGGCCACCGACGCACCCATGGACGCGGCGTACAAGAAGGAGCTCAACGCCAAGCTCGACGGCTACCTGGCCTTCCTGATGTTCATGCAGCGGGACAACGGCCACATCGCCGACCGCTTCGACACCAAGGCCGGCAAGGCCCGCGACCGCTCCAGCCCCTACTACGACGGCGAGTCGCTGCTGGCGCTGACCAAGGCCGCGCGGCAGTTGGGCAAGAAGGAGCTGGTCCCCACGATCGAGAAGGCCGCCCGCGCCATGGCGGAGACCTACACCATCAAGGCCTGGGCCAAGGACCGCGACAGCAAGGACACCAAGGGCTTCTTCCAGTGGGGCAGCATGTCCTTCGCCGAGTACTACCAGGCGAAGTGGAGCGACTACGAGCTCTTCGGCGACGTCGGCCTCTCCCTGGGCTGGTGGATGACGCACACCCACAGCACCCTCAAGCGCCGCCGCAACCACGCCTACGCCATCGAGGGCCTGATCGCCAACTGGACCATCGCCAACCTCAAGGGCGACATCGCGGCCCAGACCGACCTGCTCTACACGCTGGATCGCTCGCTGCACAAGCTGTCCACCTGGCAGATCGGCGGCCCGCTGGCCGGGGAGAACAAGTTCCTGGTCAAGAAGAACCCCACGGACAAGATGGCCCAGGGCGGCGTCATGAACAGCGAGACGCCCAGCGGCGCCGACGTGAAGAAGGACGTGTCGCACCAGCTGCGCATCGACGTCACCCAGCACCAGATGCACAGCGTCACGCTGGCCCTTGAGGGCGTCTACCCGCCGCTCCCCTGAGCTCGAACCGTCGCCCGCTCCGCCGCCCTCCTCCTGCGGCGGCGGAGCCAGGGCAGGCCCCCCAGCAGCGCCAGCGCGCTCGGGCCGCCCTCCCCTGAGCCCGAGCAGCCGCAGCCCCCCTCATCGCCGAGCACGCTCCTCCGATCCGCGGTCGGCAGGAAGGGCGCGCCGTCGTCGATGGCCGAGCTGTCGTCGTCGTTGGCTGCGTCGTCGTCGTCCAACGCGTCGTCGTCGTCCACGGTGTCGTCGTCGTTGGCTGCGTCGTCGTCGTTGGCTGCGTCGTCGTCGTCCACAGCGTCGTCGTCGTCCGCAGCGTCGTCGTCGTCCACGGCGTCGTCGTCGTCCCCCTCCACCTCGTCCACCTCCCCGTCGCAGTCGTCGTCGACGCCGTTGGCGGGGACCTCGGGCACCACCGGGCAGTCGACGGGGCAGAGGCAGGGCTCGTCGGCGTCGCAGGTCCCGTCCCCGCAGAAGGTGTCCAGGCGGGTCAGGCGGATGGCGTCGACGGCGATGTGCTGATCGGCTCCGGGGGAGCTGGGCATGTTGTCGTGCACCGCCACCCACTGGCTGCCGCCGGCCTCGAAGTCGAAGGAGCCGAGCGCGATCCAGCCGGTGGGGGTCTGGTCGACGCTGATCTCCGTCTCCACGCCGGACGCCATGACGACGTAGGGCACCTCATCGTGCACCGCCCAGGTGGGGTGGGCGTAGGTCTCCACCAGGTACTCGCCCGCCTCCTCCAGGTGCAGCTGCCACCAGGCCCAGTTGGACGGGGAGTCGCTGGCGAAGGCGTTGGTCCAGTACAGGTGCCCGTCCTGCCCCGCGGCCTCGCTCCGCCACCACTGGCCGGGGCCGAAGGCCTGGAAGCACTCGCCCTGGTCGTCGACCGTGCCCCCGCCCGCCGGGATCGTGTCGCAGGGCGGCTCGCTGACGCAGTGCCCCGGGCGCAGGGGCCGCAGGTCGGCGCCGCCGGCGAAGATCCCCCAGTGGTTGGCCACGCCGCGGGCCCCGTTGCCGCTGTTGTTGCCCGAGTAGTCGTTGACGTAGCCCCGATCGGCCAGCCACATCTGCGAGCTGCCGCCCCCGTCCAGGTTGAAGGCCTCCCAGGCGCCCAGCTGGAACATCAGGTCGGTCAGCTCCAGGCCGTACATGCCCGTGGAGGACGACGTGCGCCCGTCCACCACCGCCAGGATCAGCGTCTCCCGGTCCTGGGTGATGCCCATCGCCGTGCGCGGGTGGCGCGATCGCATGTCCGTGCGATCGGGAAAGCAGCTGGACGCCGTGGCCGACGAGCAAGTGATGGGCTGCCCCTCGATCACCAGCTCGGGGAAGCCGCTGACCAGCGCCAGCGTGCCCGGCGGCGGAGGCGGCCGCAGCGTGCCGTTCATCCAGCCCTCGTTGAGGGTCGGCCAGTTGTTCTTGACCCACTCGGTGTGGGTGAACTCCACGCCGTCGGGCCCGAAGGCGATCCAGCCGTAGCGCTCCCAGTACCACTCGAAGCTGTACTGGGGGTCGACCCCCGTCTGGTCCAGGGGCCAGGGCACCCCGCTGCCCACCGCGTCGCCGTACACCCGCACTGGCCCGGACTTGTAGAAGTCGCCGTTGGTGGCGACCTGCACCTCCTGGTCGCTCCCCCAGGAGCCCGTGGTCTTCAGGCTGGAGGGCGCCTTGCGCGCGTCGACGTGCACCGAATCGGCGCAGAGATCGACCAGCGCCACGAAGGTGTTGGTGTTGGGGCTGGAGGTGTCGTAGCGGCGGTAGGTGACGCCGGGCCAGGGGGTCTCCTCGGAGACCAGCGTGAGGCCGACGGCCTGGGCCGACGCAGGGAGCAGCAGCAGCAGCAGCAGCAGGGCCAGGAGTCGCACCCCCGGATCATCCGCGCAGCCGGCCGCCCTGTCGACGGTCCTGGGGATACGATGGCGACGTGACCTGGATCTACCTGCTGATCGCCCTGGGCGGGGCCGCCGCCTGCGTCGCCGCCATCGCGCACAGCGCCCGCGCCTTCTTCGAGGCGGGGGAGGACGCCCCGCGCAAGCCCTCGGTGCTGGCGATCCCGGGCCTGCTCGTCTTCGACCTCACCGCCCTGCTGGCCCCCGTGGTGCTGGTGGGCGTCGTGCCGACCTTCGCGGCCATGTTCGCCGACTTCGGCGGGCCGCTCCCCCTCGTCAGCCGCCTGGTGCTGTCGGCGTCGTCCTCTCTGATGGGGCTGGGGATCTTCGGCCCCCTGCTCTTCGTCGCCTTCGCGGCCGCTCTGGCCGAGGGCACCCGGCGCACGCTCCTGCACCTCCCGGCGCGGCTGGGCATCCTGGTGCTGCTCGGCGGCGGCCTGGGCGCGTTCCTGGCCGGCGCGGGCCTGCTGATCGGCCTGTACGCCCCCCTCTTCACCATGGCCTCCTCCGTCGAGTAGCGGGGTGGGCATGGTCGGGGCGCGACGCCCTGATAGGGTGCCGACCGCATGGAAGAGATGATCCTGCGCGTGGTCGAGTCGGGCTGGGGCTACCCCGGCATCCTCGCCATGATCGTGGTGGGCGGCCTGGGCGTGCCCATCCCCGAGGACGTGCCCCTGATCACCGCCGGGGTGCTGGCGGCCTACGGCGGCCCCAACGTCGTCGCTGCGTCGGCCTTCTGCCTGGGCTTCATCCTCGCCCGCGACTTCGCCTTCTTCTGGATGGGCCGCCGCTACGGCATGCAGCTGCTGCAGAGCGGCTGGGGGCGCCGCCTGGTGCCCGCCCACCTGGTGGAGCGGATGACCCTGCGCATCCAGGAGCACGGCATCAAGGTCGTCGCGGGCGGCCGCTTCGCCGTGGGCCTGCGCACCGCCATCTTCTTCGCCGCGGGCGTCGCCGCCGTGCCCCCGCGCCGGTTCCTGCTCGCCGACGGCCTCGCCGCGCTGCTGTCGGTGCCCCTGTGGGTGGGCCTGGGCTGGCTCTTCGCGGAGAATCTGGACAAGCTGGAGCCCATCGTGCGCGACCTGCGGCTGGCCTTCGGGCTGGCCCTGGCCGCCGTGGTGGGATTCCTGGTCGCTCGCTGGTGGCGGCGTCGACGGGCGGAGGAGACGGCGTGAGCGAAGGAGATCCCCGGGCGCTGCTCGTGCCCGTGCAGGTGCGCGACCTGCCTGCCATGCGCGTGGCCCAGGTCGCCTACGCGGGCGAGCCGGCGGGGATCGGGGCCGCGTTCGAGCGGGTCAACCAGTTCGCTCTGGAGCGCGGAATCGGCCCCTGCGGTCCGCTGATGGGCGTCTACCCCCGCATCGGCGACCCCATCGACCCCATCGACGCCCTGGTCCGCGTGCCCGTAACGCGCCTGCTGGACGTCGAGCCGGCGCCGGGCGTGGAGACCCTGCGCCTGGCCCGTCAGCGGGCGGCCTGCCTGATGTTCAACGGGCTGATGGGGCCCGAGTTCCGCGAGGTCCACTTCGACCTCTTCGCGTGGATGGACGCCCAGGGGCTGCCCCGCGCCGGCACGGCCCACCAGCACGCGTACATCGCCGGCACGGGGCCCGGCAGCGCCTGGACCGTGGAGATCCGGGTGCCGATCGTGGGCGGTCTGGCCCCGGGCCTGGCGGTCTGATCGGGGCGACGTCGCGCGATCTTGTCCCCTCGATCGCCAGCGATCCGACAATGCCGCCACCCCCGGCCGCCTCACGCGGTACATTCGCCCCGATTCACCGGAGCTGACGATGCGCGCACTGACCGCCCTGCTGGGGCTCTTCTTGATCGGCTGCCCCCAGGGCGACGACGACGACAGCGGCGTGCTGCCGAACGACGACGACACCGCGGTGGCCGACGACGACGACTCCGCAGCGGACGACGACGACGCCGCACCCGACGACGACGACGCGGCCCC
>CALCXL010000782.1 GCA_937907595.1 uncultured Pseudomonadota bacterium | reverse complement strand
CCCGCAGCGCGCCCAGCAGGTCCAGCCCCTGCTCGTAGGGCATGCGCTTGCCGACCCAGCGCGCGAACGACCCCGCCAGGGCCGGCCCATGTGGGTGGGTGCGCAGCGCAACGAGGCACTGCAGCACCGCGCGGGCGCGGTCGAAGCAGGCAGCGGGGACGCCCTTTCGGGTGCCATCGCCCTGCAAGTAGGTGGCCGCGCGGATCCTGCGCCCGAGGGTCCGCCCCGCCCGAGCCCCCTCCTCCAGGGCCGCGCCGAGCAGATCGACCAGATCGTCGCACCCCTCGTCCGCCGCCCACGCCCGCCCCGCCGAGCGCGCCATCGCCAGGAGCTGCTCGGGCTCGTGGCAGGTGCGGAGGGTCGCCAGGTAGACCGCCGGATCGGGGAGGGACGGCGGCCAGCCTTCGCGCGCTCGCTCGCCCATGCAGCGGCGCCACAGCCGCAGATCGGCCTCCCAGCCGCGGTCGCCCAGATCCTCGGGGAACGTCCAGGCCCAGGCCTGCGCGTCGTTCTTCTCGCCCCTGGCGCCGCACGCCTGGGCGTGGATCTCGCAGCGGACCTGCCACAGGCGGGGGAGGTTCTGGTCGAGCACCGCGGCGGCGTGCAGCACCTGGATGGCCTGGAGGCACTGGGTGGGGCCCCGCCGGCTGGCCAGCCACTCCAGGGCCCGCTCCCGCTGCTCGGGATCGTCGCCGAGCGCGTCGGCGGTGACCCCGGCCACGTTCACGTTCTCCAGGCGGAAGCCCGCGGGCCCCTGCAAGTCCGTCAGGTGCACCGAGCCATAGAGCACGACGTCGGCGTGGGGCGAGCCGACCACCCGATCGAGCAGGAAGCACTCGTTGATGGAGAGGCACTCGACGTGCTGGGCCTCCACCGCCTGCAGCTCCGACCGAGCGAGGTCCAGGGTCGACCAGGCCCCCAGCACGCGGAGCACCTCCGCGTCCACGCCGCGCACCGCCAACGTCCTGCCCGAGACCTCGACCATGTCGAGGCGCGGGCACCCCTCGACCCGGCCGAGGATCACGCGCCCGGAGCCCGTGATCGCCCGCAGATCCGGCAGCTCCTGCAGCTCCAGGCAGCCGACGTTGCGGTGGCCGCCGAGGTCCACGGCCTCCAGACCGTCGATCCCCTGGATGAGCACCGCGCGCGCGCCGGGCGGCACCGTCCAGGTCGACACGCCGGAGCCGCCGAGCACCACCACCACCTCCTCGTCCCCAGGCGTCGCGTCGACCGGCCCGAACCAGGCTCCGTCCAGCCCGCTGCCCTCCGAGAAGCCGCGCAGGGGACCAAGGCCGCGGTGGCCGAGCCAGGGTTGGTCAGGGTCCTCGACCGGCATCAGCCAGCAGAGGTCCACCTGACCCACCAGCCCCGTGACCTGCAGCGGCGCGGTCGGGGTGCCGAAGGAGAGGTGCAGGCTGGCCCCGCCGCCGGTGGCGGGGAGGTGAAGTTCTCGCATCGCTGGGCCGACCTCCAGCGCCAGCCAGAGGTCGGGAGGGCAGCCGCGAAGGTCCAGGACCTCCAGGTCCGGACCACAACCGACGCCCAGCGCACGGACGGAGGAGTGCGTGATCCGCGCGTGGGTCACGCCGGCCTGGAGGTCCAGGCCTGTCCCCAGCGAAGCACCGAGGGCCAAGGTGTCACCGAGCTCCGTCCAGGTCGTCATGCCGAAGCCTCCCCTCCGGTGAGGCGCGCGCGGACCCCCAGGCCCGTCGCCGCGACCGCCACCAACGCTGCCGCGGCGAGCGCCCGACTCACCTGGAGGGAGCGCCGCTCCCCCGTCACCGCCCAGTGGGCGAAGTGCTCGCAGTTGTTGAAGATCACGTGGTACTGGTCCTCCCCGATACGCCCCGACACCCTGCCGACGGTCTCGTCCACAGGCAGCCGGCGGCGATGCCGCACCGTCCGCAGCTTCGCCCCTCGCCTGAAGTCCTCCATCTGCACCACCTCCACTGGACCCGCCCGCAACCCGTGGGCCAGCCCCGAGTAGTGCGCGACCAGTCCGTCGCCCAGATCGACGCCGTGGTGGGTGTAGAGCCAGCGGCTCGCCGTGATGTGATCCCCTCGTGCCATCGCCGTCCTCCCTCTTGTGCGTTCGGCTTGCGAGCCGCACGCTCTTGATTGACTGGAACATAAGCACGTTGGCAAAAATGCAAACACCTATTTTTGCTATCACTGTCGATCTTGGGGGGAACCGCTGGAGGCGGCCATGGCGCGCAAGTCGAAAAAGCTGAAGGAGGAGGGCGTCCGGTACGCCGAAGCC
>CALCXL010000781.1 GCA_937907595.1 uncultured Pseudomonadota bacterium | reverse complement strand
ATGTGAGAACGACTGCACCCTGACCACCGTGTGCTCCTTCGACGCCAACCAGGACTGGGGCGTGCTCGCCTCGGGCCCGAACGTGCTGACCCTGGAGCTGGACGACCCGCAGAACCTGCCGCAGCTGAGCTGCTCCAACTCCAGCGACGACACGACGACTGACGCCAACGAGACCGACGGCTCGGCGATGTTCGAGGTGGAGACCGCGGGCGCCTACCTCTTCGAGCTGGACTACACGGGCTTCGACGTCCAGCTGGAGGTGGTGGCCGAGGATCAGGGCTGCGTGTCCCTGCGCGGCTGCCAGGACCTGTACCCCGACACCACCGGCGCGCTCTTCTACGTCCTGCAGCCCGGCACCTACCGCCTGGTGGGCGAGGCCTGGACCGACGACCTGGGCGGCCCCGTCGCGGTGACGATCACGGCCCCCTGAGGGGTCGCGGGGGCGGGCTCCCGATCGGATCGCCCCGCGCGATCACGCCAGCCGGTAGCCCCCGGCGACGTCGATGTTCACGCCCGTGACGTAGGCGGCGTCGCGCAGGAAGCGCAGGGCCTGCAGGATGTCGTCCAGCGTGCCGGCGCGCCCCGCGGGGATGCAGCGCAGGTCGTCGGGCAGGTCCACGGAGTTGGCCAGCTGGCCCGGGCTGATCATGTTGGCGCGCAGCGGCGCCCAGCCGGCGGCCAGCGACTTCGTCAGGACCAGCAGCCCCGTCTTGCTCACCTGGTAGGCGGTGGCGTCGGGGTTGGCGCGCAGGGCGTCGACGCCGGCGTAGCCCAGGTTCACGATCAGGCCGCTGTCCCCCATCAGCGGCCGGGCGTGAAAGCAGCAGTAGAAGGCGCCGTTGAGGTTCGGTCCGAGCTGCCGGTCCCAGCCGTCAGGGTCCAGGTCGGCGACCGGCGTGGGCTCGTACACGCCGACGTTGTTGACCAGCAGGTCCAGGCGGCCTTCGTGCTCGGCGATCGATCCGAACAGCGCCTCCACGTCGGCCCGCTGGGACACGTCGGCCCGCACCGCGCGCCCGCCGATGGAGGCGGCCAGGGCCTCCGCGGCCCCCTGCGAACCCAGGTAGGTGATCACCACCCGGAAGCCGTCGGCGGCCAGGCCCCGGGCCAGGTGGGCGCCCAGACGCTTCGCCCCGCCGGTGATGAGCGCCACCGGCTGGCTCATCGGCGGCGCTCCACCCGCACGAAGGAGCAACGGGCGGCGGGCACGGCGCGGGGCTTGCGGACCTCGACGCGCACGGCCTCCACGGCGGCCCAGCGGCCCAGGACCAGGGCGCAGGCGTCTTCGGCGAAGGTCTCGATGAGCTGGTACTGGCGGGTGCGCGCCAGGTCGGTGAGGCCGGCGGCGATGTGGTCGTAGTCGACGGTGTCGTCCACGTGCTCGGACGCGGCGGCGGCGCCGAAGTCCTGGTCCACCTCCACGTCCAGGAAGAGCGGCTGCTCCTCCACCCGCTCGTGGGGGTAGATGCCCACGATGCAGTCGATGCGCAGGTCCTTCAGGCCGACGGTGCCCTTCATGCGGGGTCCTTCTGGTCCATGCCCAGGTAGCGCTTGATCGCGAACACGCCCAGGTAGATGAGGGGGGTGTCCACCAGCGCGATCAGTACCTTGTAGACGTAGATGGTGCCCATGATCTGCAGCCCCTGCATCAGGGGCCAGCCGAAGCCGATGTAGAAGAGGATCGAGTTGACCACCAGGGTGTCGACCAGCTGGCTGAAGACCGTGGAGCCGTTGTTGCGCAGCCACAGGTGCTTGCCGCCGGTCCGTCGCTTCCAGAAGTGGAACAGCCAGTTGTCCGTCAGCTGGGCGCAGAGGTAGGCCGACATCGACCCGATCACCAGCACCGGGCCCAGGCTGAAGACCGACTCGAAGGCGGTCTGGTAACCCTCCACGCTGTCGTAGAAGCCGCCCTCGCCGGGCACCCAATAGGGGTGGGCGGGCACCCGGATGGCGATCTGCACGATCACCAGCATCAGCAGGCTCATGGCGAAGCCGATGAGGACCATGAAGTCCGCGCGCTTCTTGCCGTAGATCTCCGAGACCAGGTCCGTGATCACGAACGTCAGGGGGTACGTGATGATGCCCGTGGTCAGCGCGAAGGACGCCGGGTCGTGGGGCGCCGCGAACAGCTTGATGCCGATGATGTTGGTCAAGACCAGCACCACCACGAAGGCCGAGGCGAGCACCAGGTAGACCCGCTCGAACCGCGGGTAGCGGGTCGCGTCGACGTTCAGATCGGCTTCGAAGAGGTGGGTGGGCTCGCTCATGGGCCCCGAACTATAGCGGCGGCTCCACCGGACGCCGGTCCGCGGGTCGTCCTCCACGCCATCACCGTCGCCGGCTGCGGTCCGCGACGGAGCACCTACTCCGACTGCGCCCGGCGCCCCGCCCGCCGCCAGGGCCACAGCGCCCCCAAGCCCAGGACCCCCAGGATCGACAGCGCCGCCCCCGGGACCAGCCCGCGCGGCCACCAGCGACACGTCGTCGTGAGGGCCTCGCCGGCCGGCGCCTCGAAGCCGAGCAGGCCCTCCCAGGTGTCGGCGTCCCGGGACACCGGGCGGTCCCCGCAGGTCCAGCCGTCCCAGGCGTTCTGGTTGATCAGCACCAGGCCGGGCTCGCGCAGGCTGTGCTCCACCACGATCTCCTGGGGGCGCAGAGCCACCAGGCGCGCGGTGCCGGGGGGGGCATCCTCGGCCCCGCTGAGGCTGGCCCGGGTCGCGGCCCAGGCCTCGCCGCGGTAGGCAGGCTCGGCCTCCACGGAGCCGTCGGGCTGCAGGATGAGGGCGGGAACGGCGGCGACGTCGATGGGCAGGTCCTCGGGCACGTAGATCGTCGGCACCCCCCGGCGCATGTTCGAGTACTTGCGGAGGTTGAGGCGGTGGGCGCTGCCCGTCGATCGGCCCGACAGGCCTTCGCTGCGGATCGACGTGGTCGGCGGGAGCTCCTCGGCGGCGTAGAGGAAGGCGGTGTCGTACAGCGATCGCGCGTCGCGCATGGCGGGCCAGCCCAGCAGCAGCCCCAGGCCCACGGCGGCCCAGCGGGCTCGAGGGGCCCACGTCGCGCCGACCGGCTCCGAGGGATCCCGCGCGGCCGCGCGCTCGCCGATCGCGTCCACCCCGGCCGACGCGACCACGATCAGCCCCACCAGCAGGGGGTAGTTGAAGTAGCGCAGGGGCCCCCGCATCGACGAGAAGAGGGGGAGCAGGGACAGGCCGCGGAAGCCGTCGACCCAAGCGTGCGGGCCAAAGCAGAGCCAGCCGAAGGCGGCGCCGGCCAGGGCGAAGGGCAGGGCGGGGTGGTCGCGGCGCAGGACCCGGGGCAGGGCCAGGGTCGCCAGCAGGAGCACGCCCAGGCCGGGCAGCAGGGTCATGTACTCCTGGACCCGGGGGTTGCCGTCCTTGTCGACGATCGGCACCTCCGGCACGCGGTGGAAGAGGCCGTACCAGACCTGCTCGAAGTTGCGGTACCAGGCGTCGGGGTGGGTGGGGTAGACCGTCGCCTCCCGGAACTCGCCGGCGGCCAGCAGGTCGATCATCGGCAGGAACTTCACCGCGCCCAGCAGGCCCGCCCCGGCCAGGATCGCGAAGCCCCCCGCCGCGGTGAGGCGGTCGACGGGCCGCCCGGCCAGCCAGTCGCCGACGGCGGTTGTGCCCCAGAGCAGGGCCATCCACAGCACCAGGACGGGCACCGCGAGCTGGAGCTGGATCGCCAGGACCCACAGCAACACCGCGCCCCCAACCCACCGACGTCGCCGCTCCCGGCGGTCCCCGGGCGTGAGCCAGAGGGCCAGGATCAGGGGCCAGGCGGCCATGAGGCAGGCCTCGTAGAAGCCCACCGTCACCCGCGAGGGCAGCCAGCCGGACCAGGCGTAGGCGACCCCGCCGAAGGTCGCCGCTGCGTTGCTCATGCCCAGGGCGCGGCGCAGCAGCAGCCAGAGGCCGAGGGCGCCCAGCAGGCCGACGAGGGCCACGTTGACCTTCATGCCCAGGGTCTCGCCCAGGAGCAGGGAGCTGAGGAACAGGGGGCTGGCGCTGCCGTCGCTGGGGTGGGCGAACTGGGGGTGCCCGCCGGCCATCAGGGGGTTCCACAGGGGGAAGCGGCCGAGCTCCAGCAGGGCCATGCGCGCGTAGTGGTCGAGCTTGGCGACCTCCAGCCAGTCGTGGCTGCGGTAGGAGTCGGTGCCGATGATCGCCTTGGTGGCCCAGGGCTGCCGGAACAGGGGCGCCAGCTGGCAGATCGCCGCCACCGCCACCGCCAGGAGGCCCAGGCGGTCGGCGCGCTTCATGGGGTGGAGCGCTCCAGCAGCTCCGCGCCGGGCAGCGTCTCCACCAGGAGGTAGTGGGCGGCCAGGTAGTTGTCGAGCTCCGGCACCAGCTGATCCTGGGGGATCCAGTCGATGGGGAAGGTGTCCGTGCTGCGCACGACCCAGCGGGGCGCGCTGGCCTGCAGGTCGTCGATGGCGCGCTGCTGCAGGGCGGGGGTGGCGGCGTCGTAGGCCCACAAGAAGCGCGAGGGCAGGGGGCGATCGCACAGGAAGTAGTAGGTGGCCTCCGAGGGGTAGAACCACACCTGATCGCGTCCGGGGAGCTGCCTGACGCGCCGGACGGTGGCCTCTACCTGGCGGGCCAGGCGGGGCAGGACCTCGACGCCGCCCCCGCGGCCCAGGCTCAGGGGCAGCGGTACGAGGGGCTGGTCGATGCCGGCGGCGACGCCCAGGCGCTGCTCCTCGGCCAGGGGGAAGCGGACGCTCTCCTCGGCGTCCAGGGCGATGGCCCCCAGGATGCCCAGGGCCACCAGGGCGGGCACGGCGGGCCGGAACTCGGCGGCCAGGGAGTCGTGCAGGCGATCGAGCAGCAGGGCCAGCAGCAGCGCTGTGGGCGCGGCCCCGTAGAACCACAGGTGGTAGAGGTCGCTGCGGCCGAGCGCGGCGCGCCAC
>CALCXL010000780.1 GCA_937907595.1 uncultured Pseudomonadota bacterium | reverse complement strand
CCGCGCCCAGGTCGGGGCGGGCCGCCAGCAGCGCCGCCATCGCTCCGAAGCCGAAGATCGCGGCCAGGGCGTCCGACGAGGCCAGCACGGAGGCCACGGACTCGGCCCGGGTGGGGTGGATGGCGAACAGGAGGGTGCCCAGCAGCGCCGCCCAGAGGGAGCCGGAGTAGCGCCGCACGAAGGCGAAGATCGCCGCCGTGGCGCCCAGGTGCAGCAGGAGGGCGGCGGCGTGCCAGCCCGGCGCCCAGGAGCCCACCACGGCGCCGACCGCGCGCAGGGCCAGGTCGAAGGCGGGGCGCCAGGTCCCGATCGTCTGGGCCGCGAGGGCGGGGTCGGGCAGGAGCAGGCGGGGGTCCTCGTGCACCAGATCGAAGGTGAGCACCCGCCCGAAGGCCGCCGCGACCACGAGCAGCAGCGCGGCGAGCGCGGTTCGGTCGGTGGTCGGCACGGCGCGATCTGACCCGCGGGAGGGCCCCTTGGCAAGTCGGCGGCCGGCTCGGGTCGGGCGGCGCCCTCGCGATCGAGCGGCGGCGGACTACACTTCGGCCGTGCGCACCCTGCTCCTGTCCCTGCTCCTCCTGGCGACGGCCTGCGACTCGGCCAGCGATCGACCCACGCTGATGGACGCCCGGGCCTCCTGCGTCGACGCCGACGGCTCCTGGCGGCTGGAGGCCGACGTGGAGCACGACGGCGGGGCCGATCGCGTGAT
The DNA here is from genome assembly GCA_937907595.1 of uncultured Pseudomonadota bacterium. GTDB lineage: Bacteria > Myxococcota_A > UBA796 > UBA9615 > UBA9615 > CALCXL01. Next base: position 1,837 of record CALCXL010000780.1, on the reverse strand, counting down.
CACGGTGCACTTCGACCTGGAGATCCTGCTGATCAACGGCGACTCCATCGACTCCCAGTACATCGGCAGCCACAGCTTGGACCACCAGGGCGAGGGCCTCTGGGCGCTGGACCTGCCCCTGGGCACCACCCAGCTCCAGTGCGGGTTCGAGGCCGCCTACCGGCTGACGATCACCGCCGAAGACGACGACGGCGACCAGAGCGCTGCGGCGATCCAGGTCGACGGCTACGGGAACCGCGTCGACTGATCCATCCGGTTGACCGACCGTTGCGTCAGCCGCAACAGATCACCCCTGCATCGCCTGCCAGGCCTCCAGCGCCGCCCGCGCCCGCTCGTCCCGCGCGGCCAGCGCCCGCCCCGCCACCGCCCGATCCACCGCGTCGTCGTTGGCGGCGTGGGCCTCCTCCAGCGTCTGCGGCATGGCCCCGGGGCGATAGAGGCGGCCCAGGGGAGCGTCGCCCCGCGCGGTCAGGATCCCCGCCCCGGTCGCCTCCAGCTCCGGGTTCGGCGGAGGGAACGGGAAGGGGTTGTAGACCGTGCCCGGGGACAGCCGGAAGTCCGACTTCAGCCGCCCCGCCACCGTCGCCACCCAGGCCGTGAAGAGCCGCGACTGCAGGACCGCGAAGAGCCAGAGGGGCGCCTCGGGGATGCACCAGTGGGGCGCCACCACCACGGTCGGGGGCGCGAAGAAGGCCATGGGCACGATGTCGCGGCGGCCGGAGCTGAGGTTGGGCACCACCAGCACGCGGCCGCCCTGGGGGCGCGGCTCCACGAAGCGCCAGGGCGTGGCGGCGGCGGCCCGGGTGGCGGCGCGGGGGCTGGCCAGGCGAAGGGCGCGCACCGCGGTCAGGCGTGGCTCCAGCAGCGGCGAGGCCGGCGGCGCCCCGTCGAACCACAGGCACCAGCGACGTCGACCGCGCAGCAACTCCTGCCCCCCCACGATGGGGCACAGGGCGGGTCCGGCGACGGGATCGGCCGCCATCGCCTCCAGGGCGTCCTCCCCCACCAGCAGGTGCCCGCCGTCGTTGGACATGCTGCCGTAGGCCGCCGGCGGCGCGTGAGGGCTGAGGGGTCGATGCTCCTTCCTTACGACGGCGGGCACGTCGGCCAGCAGGTAGGGGCCGATGCTGCCGACCATGCGCTCCTGCTCGCCGTCGAAGAGCCGACGGGGACCTCCGGCGCGGTGGCTGAATCCCACGACGACGACGTGCACGCCCGCGTCCTCGCTCCAGGGGACCGGGCGGTGGGCGAAGGAGATGGAGCAGCCCATGGCCGCCAGGGGGCCCCACAGGGCGGCGGCCTGCTCGCCCTGGGTGATGGACGAGGTGCAGACGAAGGCCGCGTCCACCCCGCACTCCGCCGCCTTGATGAACCAGCCGGTGGCGTAGTCCAGCACCCCGTGGCCCGTCCGACCGCCCCAGGCCCGGCGCAGGTCTTCGCGCTGCTCCGCGCTGCGGAAGCGGCGGCCCACAAAGGGTGGGTTGCCGAAGACGTACGTCAGGCCCGGCGCCACGTCGCTCCAGTCCAGGCGCAGGGCGTTGCCGGTGACCACGGTGAAGCCCCGCGCCCGCGCCTCCGAGGCCGCCGCCGGGTCCCGCTCGATGCCCACGAGCTGCTCCGCCCGCAGGCGCGAGGGTCCCCCGCCGATCCGCGCCTCCAGCCCCCGCAGCGCCGCTCGCGCGGCCTCCAGGAAGCCGCCGTCGCCGCAGGCCGGATCCAGCAGGGTCAGGCCGTCGATCCGCTCGCGCAGGGCGGCCCGGTCGGCGTCGCTGCGGCAGGCCCGACGCCGGGCCTCCAGATCGTCCAGGAGCAGCGGACCGAGCACCTTGAGGGCCTC